>DATGQB010000208.1:0-12087 GCA_035304405.1 Edaphocola sp. | reverse complement strand
AAAATCACTCACACTAGCCCTCAAATCAGCTGCCACTCATTAGCCCCCCTAATATACGCAGCATATTGTGATATTTCATAGTGTCATATAAACCCAGATTACGCATTAGGCTCTTTATATAAAATTATTCTTGCTTCTAATACACTTCAATAGCTCAAAAACCATAATTTATTATGCTTTTTTCACTATTTTGTGGATTATTTGCCATAATAATTTTCTTTTAAATTCCTAATGCGTAATCTGGGTTAAATTTATTTGCGTATAACTTGCTTTTTCGCAGATATTTTATATCTTAGCAAGAGCTAACTATAAATCTATATTCTACAACAACTGAGATTTACAATAAATGATTACAACAGCTTGATTCCACACTCTAGTTATCACAAACATTTATCGCTTCTCCCGTTACATAAATCAAAATATATAATTATCCTAATCAACCATCCTCAAAATAGTCTTCGTTATGAGAAAAATGCTATTCACATTTATTGCCGCCTTGCTTTTAGGGCTATCAGCTAATGCTCAGCAGTTTGTCTATTATGCCAACACCTTGATAGCAAACACCATACCACTTCAAAGCACTACTAGTAATTTCAGACAGTCAATTTATTACCCTTCAAACTTTCCAACAGCTCCTTCAGGAAATATCACCGATATTTATATCAAAACTTCTACATCAACCACCATCAATATCACCAATCTGACGATAAAGATGGGAGCAACCACGCTCAGCACATTTCCATCAACAAGCTTTATCACAGGTCTTCAAACGGTATATTCGGGCCCATATGTGCAAGCTACCGTAGCCGGACCGTATATGAAGATTACACTGCAGACACCTTTCTATTACGATAACACCCAAAACTTTGTATTGGAAATTTCACAAACCGGATATTCTACAGGAGTTCAAATTATGCAAGGAAGCGTAGGCTATACCGACAGAAGTATTTTTGGAACGGTAGGCAACGCTACAGGCAGTTTGCAAGCTCGATTGGCCGAGTTTGGTTTTGATATTTCCAGCAACCCTTGCACCAATCCGGTCAACCCTGGCATAAGCATTAGCGATGCAGCTACTGCAGTATGTCCTAACACTAGTGTGGAGCTAGACCTCAATGGTCATGATGTGGGTCTGGGCATTACTTATGAGTGGGAAGCATCTCCAAATAATGCCACAGGAAGCTATGTAAGCATTGGTGCTGCGCAAAGCACACCTACCTTAACTGTAAGCCCTACCAGCACCACATGGTACCGCTGTAAAGTAGTATGCGCCAATGGCAACCCTGAATATGCTACACCGGTTCAAGTGGATGTAAACGAAGTGCATGTAGATTTAGGCAATGATACTACCTATTGCGAGGGCAATCCAAGCATTACCCTCGACGCTGGCAACCCGGGCAGCACCTATCTGTGGAGTGATAACAGTACCAATCAAACCTTGCAGGTAAACACACCAGGCACTTATTACGTGACGGTTACCTCACCTTTTGGCTGCATTGGCTCAGACACTATCGAAGTAGATTATACCGCACTGGCCACCGGAGATTATACGGCTACGGAAACCACTAATGGTACGATATTGTTTGAAGCTACCGGCTCCGGAGCTAATCAATACTTATGGCATTTTGGTCATAATAATGCTACTGCAAGCGGGCAGTCGGTATCTTATACTTACCCCAACAACGGATTCTATAACGTAACGCTCAACTTGGTAAACGATTGTAACGATACCACCAAAATAATTAAATCTGTAACCGTCACATCCGTAAACGTAGGCATCAGCGACCTGGAACTGGAAAGCAAGATTGGAGTTTTTCCAAATCCAACTAAGGATTTTGTGGTCATAACAAATGAAAGTGGTCTCACAATACAAAACATTCGTATTGTCAGTCTTTTGGGACAGGTTGTTAAAAGCCAATCGGTCGCCACCAATGCACTGGAAACTACGGTGGATTTACAAGAACTATCTGCAGGCATGTACTACCTGGAACTACAAACATCTGGAGGCACCATTGTAAGAAAAATTTCTAAACAATAAGCTGTTCTTAAGGAATTTTAGATAAAACCCCTTGAATGGAACTATAGGATTCCTTCAAGGGGTTTTTATATAAGGGTCAAAATATTACATAATATCGCCAGACTTATATATTTCACAACAGAAAGGTAAATCACTTTCTATTTAATATTTTCCAACGCTAATCCTTGTTTTGCCTGTCTATCAGGAATAGAAGAGTTCCGATACACAATAATCCCCTGCTCCTTTATAGCGCAAGACCCAATGGCTTCACACACTTTTAAAACTAATTGTTATGATGAAAAAGAATTACATTTCAATCCTTCTCGTAGCGCTTTGTACTTTACTGACGCAACTATTCCCTAATGTAACTGTATACGCACAGACGGGAACTATTGGTACTGGCACAGGCAGCGGCCTTTATCACGGCCCTATCTATCGCTTCAGCGCATCCTCTACCAGCAATTATACCAAAAACATGATGCTTTACACAGAGGCTGAATTGCTCGCTGCAGGTCTCACTGTAGGTGCGCAAATTACTTCACTGGCATGGTATAAGGATGATGGTAACAAATTAATCAATGGAGCCAGTGGTGTGCTTAGTGTTTATCTTAAAGATAATTCTACATATGCTACAGAATTTCCTACGGGTTCCAACATTGTATCCCTTACCCAATCCGGATTTACAATAGCTGCGGTGAAACAGTATAACGCGGTCAGTTACAATCTGCCAAGCGCCCCAGGATGGGTTACCATTACGCTAGATTATCCATTTACATATACTGGTGGCAACTTAGAAATATACTGCGATTGGGTGCTTACGCCCGGTTCCGGAAATCCAACTGATGGTGCGTTCAACTGGCGCAATCACTCCACCAGCTTCCGCACACTACAGATGTTTTCCTCTGCCCCACTAACAGCTTCGGGCACCACCTATCGCTATAACCTCCGAGGAGACCTCCAAATCGGCTACAGCAGCCTACCTTGTAGCAATCCGCCATCTACCGGAGTGGCTACCATAGCACCTGGTACTACTGTGTGCCCCAATACAAATCTCACACTAGACCTAACTGGTGCGAGTACAGGTTTGGGTATAAGCTACGAATGGGAAGCCTCTCCAAACAATACAAGTGGTAGCTATATAAGCTTGGGTGCAGCACAAACAACCCCTAGCTTCAACCATACACCCGCCAATACCACTTGGTACAGATGTAAAGTAGTATGCAACAATGGTACTCCCCAATACACCAATCCCATACAAGTAACTGTAGATGCCGTGAACGTAAATCTCGGTAGTGATACCACCTATTGTGAGGGCAACACAGCTATAGTACTTGATGCCGGCAATCCTGGCAGCACCTACCTTTGGAATGATAATAGCACAGCACAAACACTTACAGTAAATAGTCAGGGCACCTACTACGTAACGGTAACCAATGCTAATGGCTGTGTGGGCAGTGATACCATTCAAATCAATTACACGCCCCTGGCCACCGGTGATTTCACCGCTACCGAGCATTCACAGGGTTTAGTGGAATTTAATGCAACAGCCAACGGTACATCAGGCTATTTTTGGAATTTCGGACATAATAATGCTACAGCCATGGGTCAAAATGTAAGTTATACTTATCCAAACAATGGCTTCTATAATGTAACACTAAACTTAATAAACGACTGCGGCGATACAACCAAAATCCTGAAATCGATAACTGTCTCCACTGTTACTGTGGGCATAAACGATGTCATCAGCGAAGCGCAAGTCAACATCTACCCCAACCCGGCTCAAAACATGGTAACAATCGAAAACAATAGCAAACAAACATTTGACGCTATAAGCATAACTGATGTACTGGGTAAGACGCTTTATAGTACACAAATTAAGACTAATGCCACTGAGCATATCGTCAATACTAGCAGTTTGTCGCCGGGTACTTACTTTATCACAATCCAAACCCAAAATGGTAAAATCATCAAACCATTCACCAAACAATAAAATAAAAACACCACACAAATACGCTCAAAGGCTGTCCCTTTTTGGACAGCCTTTTTCTTAAGCTCATAAACCGCCATATTCGCCCCAAAAATCCAGATAAATAAAAATAGATGGCACCTAAAACCTTTGAACAGCAATTATGCGGCCACAATATGTCTTAAAATCCCCGAAAAACAACAATACAACCATGTGCATACCGGGGGAACGGCAGGATTACCCCCATTAACAATCAAAATTCGATTTTACATCCCCATATCTGAATAAAGACTCCGCCCAAGCTAGTGAAATCTACTATCAAACATTGTATTATAGCAACACTTAGCCGCTTTAATCCTCGCTCGTCATAAAAGTCCCAATAGTACTCGCCAAAGTCGCACAGCTCTGGGCTTTTAAAGCCTCTTCCTTAGCACTAAAATTTAAAATCACCCCGCGGCCACCGCAAGACACATCCCACCACTCAAAAATAATTAAGCAAACACAATTATTCTATAAACCACATAAACAACGCGTCATCGCATCGCAAGACCGAAACGCTCAATAGCCTCCAAAAAACAACGCCACTATAATGCAAACGCGCCACAACGAAATACTGCAGTAACACAGAAAGCCCTTACTTCAACCCAGATTACGCATTAGACTCTTTATATAAAATTATTCTTGCTTCTAATCCACTTCAATAGCTCAAAAACCATAATTTATTATGCTTTTCTCACTATTTTGTGGATTATTTGCCATAATAATTTTCTTTTAAATTCCTAATGCGTAATCTGGGTTCAAAAGTAATACCAAAACTCTATTACAGCCATAGCATTCATAACCAAACTATTGAGGTGCAAACCCGAGCATATTCGCTGAGAAAAACCAAAACAAAAAAAGACGACCGAGAGTATCGGTCGTCTTTATGTTAAAAATAAAACATGATCATGTATTAGTGTTCGGTCTCACCAGGACGCAATGGTACGTTCTGAGGTATGTAATCTTTACCAGTTTCAGCGTCATCACGATAGTCATAAGGCCATCTATGAACCTCTGGAATCGGACCATCCCAGTTACCATGCTCAGGTAAAATTGGTGTTGTCCACTCTAGAGTAGTAGAACCCCATGGGTTTGGATTGGTTACTTTTCTACCTCTAAACATAGAGATGAAGAAGTTGAAAACAAACAGTAATTGACCAAAGAATGCTATCACAGCCACCACGCTGATAAAGGCATTCATACCTGAGTACGGACTATAAGTAGCCCACTCGGTGTAGTCATAGTAACGACGTGGCATACCAGCCAGACCTGCATAGTGCATAGGCCAGAAAATCAAGTACGCACTTATGATAGTTACAAAGAAGTGGATGTAACCCAAAGTATTGTTCATGAATCTACCAAACATCTTAGGGAACCAGTGGTATACACCAGCAAACATACCAAAGAATGCAGATACACCCATTACCAAGTGGAAGTGCGCTACCACAAAATAAGTATCATGCAAGTGGATATCCAATGCTGAGTTACCCAACCAGATACCGGTAAGACCTCCAGAAATAAACACAGACACAAAACCGATAGCAAATACCATTGGAACTGTGAAGCGGATACTACCTCTCCAGATAGTTGTCAACCAGTTAAACACTTTAATCGCAGATGGAATAGCGATAAGTAGGGTCAACAATACAAACACCGAACCAAGGAATGGACTCATACCTGACACGAACATGTGGTGTGCCCATACAACCAGTGCCAAAGAAGTAATACCAATAAGCGAGATAATCATCGCAAGGTAACCAAAGATTGGCTTACGGCTATGGTTTGACAGGATTTCAGAAGCCATACCCATACCAGGCAACATTACGATATATACCTCAGGGTGACCAAGGAACCAGAACAAGTGTTGGTACAAGATTGGCGAACCACCAATATGAGAAAGGGCTTTACCCTCAATAAAGATTTCAGAAAGATAGAAACTAGTACCAGCATGGCGGTCAAAAAGCAACAACACCACAGCAGAAACCAATACAGGGAAAGATAACAAACCAAGAACCGCAGTAAAGAAGAATGACCAAATAGTCAATGGCATGCGGGTCATCTTCATACCGTTTGTTCTCATATTAAGAATAGTAGTCACATAGTTCAAACCACCCAATACCTGAGAAATAATGAACAATATCATACTAATCAACCAAAGATCCATACCCAAACCTGAACCCAAAGAAGCTTCTTTAAGCGCACTCAAAGGAGGATAGGTAGTCCAACCACCCGCTGCAGGACCAGTAGAGATAAATAATGAGGCCAACATCACTACGCTTGATACAAAGAAGAACCAGTAAGAAAGCATATTCATAAAAGGAGATGCCATATCTCTGGCTCCAATTTGCAAAGGAATCAGGAAGTTACTAAATGTACCACTCAAACCGGCTGTCAATACAAAGAATACCAAAATGGTACCGTGCATAGTAACCAAGGCATAGTAAAATTCAGGACTTAATTTACCACCCTTTGCCCATTCTCCCAAGAACTGCTCCATAATAGGGAAGGAGCTCTCAGGGAAACCAATTTGCAAGCGGAAAAATACGGAAAACAGCGCTCCGATAATAGCCCAGATAATACCGGTAACCAAATACTGCTTACCAATCATTTTATGATCCTGGCTAAAAATGTACTTTGTAATAAAGTGCTGCTTATGATGCTCATGGTGTCCATCGTGATGACCGTGTGCATCGTGTGCGTGTACTAAAGTAGCGTCGTTACTCATCTTATATTCAATTTACAATCCTTAAGCTAAGGAGTATAGTAATATTTAGGGTTAATAAAATTTAAAAGCACTAGTTTTTAGCAACCACATCTTCGGCTACCGCAGCAGTGTCAGTGCTAGCAGCAGGAGCTGGCGCCTCAGCAGCAGTCTCTGTATCATGGTGCAAACTATAGTATGACTTTTGACCGCTCAACCATTTGTTGAAGTCTTCTTCATTCTCTTCAACCACTACAGTTCCTTTCATTGAATAGTGACCATTACCGCACATCTCCGAACAAGGAATTTCGTACACAAAGTCAGGATTACCTGTAATCTCTTTCATCTTAGCTGTAGAAATTCTCGGAGTCAACCACATTGTGGTAGTGATACCAGGTACGGCATCCATTTTCATCCGGAAGTGAGGCAATGCCAAATTGTGCAATACGTCTCTAGAATTAATGATGAATTTAACATTTCTACCATTAATGATATGAACCTCACCATTCTCAATGATGATATCATCTTTAGATGCAGGATCACTCCAATCTAAACCTAATACATTATTAGCGTCATTAATCAGTCTAAAGTTAGTTTTACCAAAAACCCCATCTGGTCCAGGATAGCGAACAATGAAGTTAAATTGTTTACCCACCACTTGCACTTCCAACGCATCTTCTGGAGCCTTGCCAGTCATTTGATTCCAGTTTCTCAAACCAATTGCCACTAACACCATAAGTGTAAGCGCAGGAATGGTAGTCCATACAATCTCCAAAGTATTGTTATGAGAGTAGAATAACGGTTTTTTACCCTCTTTAGCTTGATATCTAAAAGAGAACCAGAATAAAAGCGCCTGAGTAATTACAAATACACCGCCGGTAATGTAAAGGGTAGTCAACATCATACTCTCATATTTCAGACCCTGCTCAGATGCAGCCTCTGGCAAATATAGCGGCGCCAAATGAATGTGCGCTTCATAAACGCCCCACATCCCTACGAAAAAGAATAGTAAAAGAATCCATGCCAGCGTTTTGTTGGTTTTCTTAGACACAGTTTCCTCTTCACCCCGTATAATGTTTACATATTCGGCGGCTCGTGCAATCTGGTAAATGACGATAAAGACCAGAATAACTAAGGCGGTTAATATTAATCCCGACATCGTGTATTGATAATTATAGAA
Organism: Edaphocola sp.; assembly: GCA_035304405.1. Taxonomy (GTDB): domain Bacteria; phylum Bacteroidota; class Bacteroidia; order Chitinophagales; family Chitinophagaceae; genus Edaphocola. The sequence continues at coordinate 4,187 of DATGQB010000208.1, read as the reverse complement.
TTAAATAATAGTATGGTGTATTAAAAATGCACCCAAAATTTTGCGTTCGGATACTTAGTGGTGAACTAAGGCTATTAGCTCAGATGCACCACTGTTTCTTTCAACAATATATGATTGTGTGGTATCAAATCTGCGCTAGCCAATGTTTTTGACACGCGTAGAATCATCAAACCAGCAAATCCTGCAAACACTCCAATCTCGTACCAGCTAATATGCCAGTTATTACCAGTAGGTCCAGGATAGGTCAACAAGTAAAGATTTAACCATTGTCCAAAGATGATAATGCAAGCCATAAACACTACAGTAAAGTAGTTACGTTTACTAGGACGAGACATCAAAATCAAGATTGGGCCCACAAAGTTAACAACAATGTTCAAATAGAATGGGAAGCTGTATGCACCATTCTGACGAGTATTGTAATAAACAGTCTCTTCAGGAATATTACCGTACCAAATCAACATATACTGTGCGAACCAAGTATAAGTCCAGAAGATGGAGAAAGCAAACATAAATTTACCCAAATCATGTAAGTGCTCCTTATTCATCAACACCAGGTTACCTTGATTCTTCAAATATACGGTCCATAACAAAATCATTGCCATACCGGAAACAAAAGCACCAGCGAATACGTGCCAACTAAACAATGTAGAATACCAGTGTGCGTCGATACTCATAATCCACAACCATGGTGTAGTACTCATCATAGTAAGACCATAAACCACCATGAATGCACCGGAAACAGTAATAGCAGCCCAATAAATTTTGGTAGAATTTTTAGGTGCTTTCTCCTGAGCTAAAGACATATTGCGGAATTTGATACCAAAATAGCTCCACAATGCCACAGCTGCAATAGAAAATCCAACGAACATCCCTTTATTTAAGAATGCAGATTTTCCGGCAATAACTTCATCTACAATATTACCATCGTGGTCTTTACCACCATTTGTCCAGTGATAGATTGGGTTATGATCGCCCAAACCAAAAACGATAGAGAATAATACTACTAAAACAATTGCACCAAACACCCAAACGTTGGCACCAATTGCTTCAGGTACTCTTTTGTATGCTACTATCCAGCCACCTTGTGCCAAAGCCGCAGCAGCCTGAATAAACACAGATGAAACAGCCATGAACAAAAAGAAGATACTGTTTTGCATTAGTCCCATCCAGAACCTTGTAAGCTCGGCTTCACCTTTGTTGAAAAAGCACAATGCTCCTGCTATCACAGAAATGATTCCTAATGCCAACAATACCAAACCTGTTTTCTTTAAACCCGAAGGGACTTCAAAACGATCGGTCATAATCTGTTAATTTATTAATATCCTTAATTATTATTTTTTAGACAAACTTAATTTACAGCTACTGAACTGTCAGCAGCGACTTCTACAGTAGCGTTATTTGTGGCATTTTCACCGTCTTTCAACAAAGTAAAGGGAGCCCCACCATTTTCTGCCTGCACTTGCTTAATGTAAGCTAATACTTTCCAACGTTGCTTAGTATTCAGTTGACTGGCATAAGATCCCATCATGTTTTTACCAAACACAACTGCATGATACATCTTACCAATAGGCATATTGATGTAATTAGGACCTAAGAAATTCGCAGGTGCAGCTGCATAGGGTCCATTACCACCATCATACAAAGGTCCATTGCCATCAAGCTTCTGGCCATGACAGATACCGCAATGAATATCGTACAGACGCTTACCTTCGGCAATCTCACCCTCTGTGAATTTATAGGGAGATTGCAATGCATACCAACGGGTAGTATCATCCTGATCAATATGATAAGGAAGATCGTTGCCCCGTGCTATAGTACCTGCCACAGGCTTACGAGAAGTCAGTCCGTCTTCAAAAATTGGATTCTCTGTATAGGCATCATAAGCGCGAGAATAAGTCATGTCCGGTGCGTAAATTTTCCCCGGATTACGACGCACACCACCACTGTTACAAGCGGAAAGTGCCAATGCTCCTCCTAAGATAATGGTTACAAAAAAACGTTTATTCATAAATCTTGTATATAAATGACTTCTAAACAAAGTCAAAATAATTACGCAAATTGTTTTGTATAATCTTCTTCCTTATCAAATCTTCCAAACCACCAGCCTTCTTCCGCAATTTGAACATTGGTTTCAACTGGGTTTGTTGATTTCAGGAATTCCATTAAAGCAGCTTCATCTGTACCTTCGGTAACCTCTACCGCAACCACAAACAAATCATCAGACTGACGAGGATGGAAAACATGTTTCTTCACACCTGGCATGATTTGATTTAAATAACAGTAAGTCAATACCATACCCACAGCTGAAAATAATACAGTCAGCTCAAAGGTAATAGGAATCATTGCAGGTAAAGAGAAGAAAGGTTTACCACCGTAGTTGATAGGCCAATCAGATGTAAAAATCCATGACATAAAACCTAAAGCGGTACTAGTACCCGTGATACCGAATATAAAACCTGCGATGTGGAGGTCAGTTTCCTTCAACCCCATTGCAGCATCCAATCCGTGTACAGGAAATGGTGTGTACACATCATGTAATTTATACCCGCTGTGACGAACTTTATGTACGGCATCAAACAATGGTGCCTCATCGTCGTAACACGCTATAGCAAATTTTTTAACTGCCATTCTTATTTATTTTTTCCCCTGCAGTGCAGGTTCTATTTTACAATTTAATACTTATATTCAATCCACATTTCAATTGAAGCGTAGCCAAGCATTACTTCTTCTTACGCTGCACAGACTACTAGTGATGACCGCTGTGTGCAATCTCGATGAATTCTTCAAGTGATTTTTCTTCCAAAGCAAGATTTTCTTTGTGCGCCTTATCACCAGTTGTTTTCAATACAAACTTAACCTCTGCAATCGCAATTACCGGGAAGTACTTAGAGAACAACAGGAAGCAAGTAAAGAACAAACCGAATGTACCTAGGTAAAATCCTAATTCAGGCCAAGTAGGTGAGTAGTATGTCCAGTTGGAAGGAATAAAATCACGAGCCAAAGTTGTAGCGATGATTACAAAACGCTCAAACCACATACCGATATTCACCACAATTGAAAGTATGAATGAGAATACGATATTTCTACGTAATTTTTTAAACCAGAAGAACTGTGGAGACACCACGTTACAAACCATCATTGCCCAGTAAGCCCACCAGTAAGGTCCCATCACACGCCATTTAAATGCTTCTTGTTCGTAAATTACTTGAGAGTACCATGCTATGAACAATTCTGTCAGATATGCAATACCTACGATAGAACCGGTCAATACAATTATCTTGTTCATTGCCTCGATATGGCCCATGGTAATGTACTCTTCAAGACGGTAAATTTTTCTTACCAAAATCAAAAGTGTATTTACCATCGCAAAACCTGAGAAAATCGCACCCGCAACGAAGTACGGAGGGAAGATGGTCGCGTGCCAACCCGGAATTATAGAAGTCGCAAAGTCAAATGATACGATAGTGTGTACTGAAAGTACCAATGGAGTAGACAAGCCAGCCAATACTAAAGATAAAGCTTCAAAACGTTGCCAGTTTTTAGCAGTACCTGTCCAACCGAAAGAGGCAATACCGTATAAGCGTTTGCGCAATTTTGTTTTAGCTCTGTCACGCACTGTGGCGAAGTCAGGAACCAAACCGGAATACCAGAACAACAAGGAAACGGTGAAGTAAGTAGAAATCGCAAACACGTCCCAAAGAAGGGCAGAGTTAAAGTTAGGCCAAAGTGGACCACGAGTGTTTGGTAAAGGCAATACGAACATCGCATCCCATACCCTACCCATGTGGAAGATTGGAAACTGTCCCGCACACATTACAGCGAAGATAGTCATCGCCTCAGCAGCACGGTTTACACCAGTTCTCCAGTGTTGGCGGAAAAGTAAAAGGATCGCAGAGATAAGTGTACCCGCGTGACCAATACCTACCCACCATACGAAGTTGGTGATATCCCATCCCCAACCGATAGTGTGGTTAATACCCCAAGTACCTAAACCCCAGTAAACCTCCCAGAAAACGGAAAATACACCAAAGGCCAGGAACAAAAGGGCTACAAAAAAGCCAAAGTACCATAGTTTGCTAGGCTTTTGTTCAATAGGACGAACAATATCGGCTGTTACATCACTATAGCTCTTGTTGCCATCCACTAATGGCTCTCTAATGAACGATTCGTACTTTAAATGCATAATA
>DATGQB010000207.1:0-3047 GCA_035304405.1 Edaphocola sp. | reverse complement strand
TTATATAAAATTATTCTTGCTTCTAATCCACTTCAATAGCTCAAAAACCATAATTTATTATGCTTTTTTCACTATTTTGTGGATTATTTGCCATAATAATTTTCTTTTAAATTCCTAATGCGTAATCTGGGTTTAAGTATATTCCCAAAAAAGAGGCGAGTCCGTAACACTCGCCCCTGGATATAATTTTGTTGAGGTCAATGCGTTTTGTAAACCTATTCGACAAAATGAAGCTTGAGCTTAAGATTATTCAGCTTTGGAGCTATCTTGAGCTGACATGCCAAACGAGAGTTTGGTAGAGCATCAGGAAGGGTGTCTAGCATGGCGTACTCATCATCGCCTATCTCATCTAACTGGTCTAGCCCTTCAAGAATATCTACGCAGCAGGTAGCACACAAGGCCATACCCCCGCAGGTAGCCAGCACCGGATATTCATGGGCTTTCAGCATTTCCATAAGGCTAAAACCCATATCTGTGGGGCACTCCAACTCCTTCACAGTACCGTCGTCATGCTCCACATACACTTTAATCATATTATCGTCCATAAACTAAGATTTTTGCAAAATTAACTGAAATAACTGCGAATAGGATAATCTGCGACAATTATAACACAGCCGTCGGGCGCTGCACATCATGATAAAAAAGAAACTGCCAGGCCTCTTTCTGCCCCTGCTCTGCCCAGCGCTCTCTAAGTGCCATAGCCTGCTTACCGTCATAATCGTACTTTGCCACATACTTCATACGCATTTGCTTGTACTGTGGCGCTTCGTCTCCCCCGAAAAATATCTTGCCCCGCTCCGATTCTATTGTATACACCAGATGTTGCGGACAGTGCCCACTGGTGTGCTCAAACTTTATATAATCATCTATAAATCCCTGCTCTCCATCCAGAAACACCACATTGGGATTATATCTGAGTTCGTCCAGCTCCTCGGTAATATAAGATGGTGCTCCTTTCTCATAAGCAAATTCCAGCTCAGGAGCATATACATAAATTTGAGCCTCAATAAAGTCGCCGCTGCCCAGAATCATGGGAATAGCTCCTGCATGGTCTTTGTGTAGGTGACTAAGCAAAATCTTTGTCACATCCTCAGGAGCGATATTGTGCTGCTTCATGTTGGCCACCAATTGGGGCACTCCATCCTTATTATTAAAACCCAGACCGGTGTCCAAGAGGATTACATCCCGCTCGTTGACAACCAAAAAAGGCTGCACCTCTACAAGCAAAGAGCCCGTTGCACGGTCATTAAGCTCATCATTTTCCAAATCAAAGGGTAAAAAACTCTTATCTCTTCCCACTGTGAAGTGTCCTTCTGAAAGGGGTATAACTTGTGTTCTCATCTATAAATTTAAACTATCTGATTAGCATATGTCTGTCTGCATCTAATCTCAACAAAATGGCAATAAGAATACAGAACGACATGAGTGAAGTACCTCCATAGCTTAGCATAGGTAGTGTGATACCAATTACCGGTGCCAGTCCCATGGTCATTGAAAGGTTAATTGCAAAGTGAAAAAATAAAATAGCAGCCACACTATAAGCATAGACTCGTGAAAATGTGGATCGTTGTCGCTCAGCCAGATATACAATCCTCAACATAAGCGACAGATACAGCAGCACCAATAGGCTGCTCCCTACAAAACCAAACTGCTCCCCTATACCACAGAATACAAAATCTGTGTGCTGCTCAGGCACAAAAGAATACTTAGTATGAGTGCCATTCATTACGCCTTTACCGGCAAAGCCTCCGGATCCAATAGCAATTTTTGATTGTCGCACATTATAATCGGCATCTTTTTTCATACCCTGGCCCGGTTTCTGAAACTCAAGTGGCACATCTTGCCCCAACATCGAATAAATGCGCTCTACCTGATAGCTTTTAAATACATTTTTAAATACATATGGCACTAGGACCTGAGAAAAAACCACAGCAATTAGCCAGGCACCAGCTATAAACAAGACTAATAGCTTCTGGCGCAATATCTGCTTCCACAACACCCATACTGCCATCAAAGCAATTCCTGTCAAGATTAGGAGTAAGGGCATACGTTCAACCAGCAAAGTGGATAGGAAAATAGCGACCGATGTGAAACCAATAATAAGAATACTATTAGGCAGTCCTTCGCGATACATTGGTAAGAAAAAAGCAAAATAAACCAATGCCAGACCGGTTTCGTTCTGCAAGATAATAAGAATGCATGGCAGCATAACTATGCCCGTAGCTTTGAGCCTATCTCTAAGCGTCTCAAAATTGGTTTCCTGCGAAGCTAGGAATCGCGCCAGACACAGTGCCGTAAATATCTTACACGCCTCACCCGGCTGAAAGCTAAAACCACCAAACTTTATAAAACTGTGAGAGCCCTTGGTTTCAGTAGCCAAACCAAATGTGAGCAGCAACAAAAGAATACCAAACAAATATGCCAAATTGGCCAAAGAAAAGAAGAGCTTACTATCTGTAAAGAATATCACCAAAGCCAGAAAGCAGGAAATGCCAAAAAACATCAGTTGCTTCATATGGCTCCTGCTCATATCAAAGAAGGGCTCCTCAAAGCTGGTATATTCTGAGGTATATACCGCCATAATACCAGTACTCACCAAAATACATACCAGTAATACCGTAAGCCAGTCAATGCGTCCCAAAACAGGTTTTCGATGTTGCGCCATAATAATAATATCTTAAATGAAGTGTGGAATTGAAATTTAATTCCGCTCCAAAATTTATTTCTTAATTCTGTAAAAATTTCTCAGCATTCTATCCACAATAACGGTATCGCCTCTCTTGGCCATTGCTTCCTGCATTTTTTTGTCCGCCATTTTTAGCTCCCAGCGAATCCTATCCCGCTCACGCTCCATCGAATCAATCACATAGGTGTATTTTTTGATGAGGTTTGCATTCACCATTTTATTTTCGAGGTGCATCCTATTTTTAGCAATTTCGCCTTTCAGGTATTTTTCCATCATCAAACTAGCCACAGGACCGGCCCATGTAGCGCCATATCCGGCATTTTGTAACACCACGGCAATGGCGATTTTCGGGTCGTCTTTT
>DATGQB010000206.1:0-13718 GCA_035304405.1 Edaphocola sp. | reverse complement strand
CATTCCCTAACGCGTTTTTTGTGGTTCTGTAGTAGAGACAGCACTTTTTACAGTAGTGCTAATGGGTGGGGCAGCACCGGTTCTAAATGCTCGGCCTGCCCGCGCGCTAATTCGGCTCATTTCATGGATTTAGCAGCTTATTTTATGAAGTTTAACATAAATTTATACAAAATCATGTTAAAACTGTCAAATTATGGATGCTTGAGGCTTAAGAAAATGTTAAAGTTTAATAATTTTAAATTAATTATTGGAATAATTGGAAAATTCGTCTTATAGGGTTAGCTTTGCGTGCCCAAATAAGAGGGATTATAATAGGTGCACACTATTTTAGGACTAAGATTAATTTACAATATTCATTCTACATGACCTGTTTAAAAAGCATTTGCTTTTTATTCGGGCTTATTTTGTTTATATCCATCTAAACTGGTTTATATAATATGTTACAACAATTAAAACGCACGCAATCAGGCCGCGTCAGCTTTGCAAAGATTCACGATGCAGCCACCACGCCTGACTTGTTAGCCATTCAGCTCCAGTCGTTTCAGGATTTTTTCCAGTTGGAAACTACTCCGGATAAGCGTAATAATGAGGGCCTTTTCCGCGTGTTTAAGGAGAATTTTCCGATTACAGACACCAGAAACATTTTCGTTCTCGAATTCCTAGATTATTTCGTTGATCCTCCGCGTTACTCTATCGAAGAGTGTATGGAGCGCGGACTTACTTACTCCGTACCGCTGAAAGCTAAATTACGCTTGAGCTGTAACGATGAAGAACACGTTGACTTCGAAACTATCGTTCAAGATGTATTCTTAGGTAACATCCCTTATATGACCCCGCAAGGTACCTTCGTGATTAACGGTGCAGAAAGGGTTGTGGTATCTCAGTTACACCGCTCTCCCGGCGTATTCTTCGGCCAAAGCACGCACCCTAACGGTACCAAAATTTACTCTGCAAGGGTAATTCCGTTTAAAGGCGCCTGGATGGAGTTCGCTACGGATATCAACAATGTGATGTATGCATACATCGACCGTAAGAAAAAATTCCCTGTAACTACCTTGCTTCGTTCTATAGGCTACGAAAGTGATAAGGACATCCTGAACCTGTTCGGTATGGCTGATGAAGTGAAGGCAGACAGAAAATCGCTTCAAGAAAATATTGGCCGCCGGCTTGCAGAACGCGTATTGCGCACCTGGACAGAAGATTTCGTGGATGAAGATACCGGTGAGGTAGTGTCTATCGAGCGTAATGAAGTGCTTCTGGAGCGTGACAGTATCCTTGACGATGAGCATATCGACCTCATACTGGAAATGGGTGTAGAATCTATCTATATCCAAAAAGAAGAGTTGAGCGGCGATTACTCTATCATCTATAACACTTTAAATAAAGATACTTCAAACTCTGAGCTGGAAGCGGTACAGCACATCTACCGTCAATTGCGTGGTAGTGACGCTCCGGATGATGAGACCGCTCGTGGTATTATCGAGAAATTATTCTTCTCTGATAAACGTTACGACCTGGGTGAAGTAGGACGCTATAAAATCAATCGCAAACTGGATATGGACCAAAGCAATACCAAAAGAGTATTGTCTAAAGAAGATATCATTGCGATTGTCAAATATTTGGTACGCCTTTCTAATGGTAAAGCTGAGGTGGATGATATCGACCACTTGAGCAACCGTCGTGTACGTACCGTAGGGGAGCAATTATATGCTCAGTTTGGTGTGGGGCTGAGCCGTATGGCGCGTACCATCCGCGAGCGTATGAATGTGCGTGACAATGAGGTGTTCACTCCAATCGATTTGATTAATGCAAGAACACTTTCTTCTGTTATCAACTCCTTCTTCGGTACTTCTCAGTTATCTCAGTTCCTTGACCAAACCAACCCTCTTTCTGAAATTACGCACAAACGTCGTATTTCCGCTTTAGGACCAGGTGGTCTGTCAAGAGAGCGTGCAGGTTTCGAGGTACGTGACGTTCACTATTCTCACTATGGTCGTCTTTGTACCATCGAAACTCCGGAAGGTCCAAACATCGGTCTGATTTCTACTTTGTGTGTACACGCAAAAATCAACGATATGGGCTTTATCGAAACGCCTTATCGTAAAGTTGAGAATGGTCGTGTAGATCTTAAAAATGAAGTATTCCTTTCTGCAGAAGAAGAGGACAATAAGCGTATCGCACAGGCAAACGCTATCATCGACGAGAATGGAAACTTTATTGATGATAAAATCAAATCTCGCGAAACAGGTGACTTCCCGGTATTGGATAAGAGCGAAGTAGAATACATGGATGTGGCCCCAAACCAAATCGTGGGTCTGTCTGCCTCCTTGATTCCGTTCCTGGAAAATGACGATGCCAACCGTGCATTGATGGGATCAAACATGCAGCGTCAAGCTGTGCCGCTGATTCGTCCGGAAGCTCCTATCGTAGGTACCGGTCTTGAAGCTAAAGCTGCCAGAGACTCTCGTACACAGATTCATGCAGAAGGAGAGGGCGTAGTAGAATATGTAGATGCTAACGAAATTCATGTGCGTTATGAAAGAACCGACAAGCAACGTTTGGTATCTTTTGAAGACGACTTGAAAGTATATAAATTAATCAAATATCGTAAAACCAACCAAAGTACTTCTATCAACCATAAGCCTGCAGTGCGCAAAGGTCAGAAAGTCTCTAAAGGCGACTTCCTGACTGAAGGTTACGCAACGCAAAATGGTGAATTGGCTTTGGGTCGTAACCTTAAAGTAGCATTCATGCCTTGGAAGGGTTACAACTTCGAGGATGCGATTGTGATTAGCGAGCGTGTGGTACGTGAAGATTTGTTCACTTCAATTCACGTTGATGAATGGGAGTTGGAAGTGCGTACAACCAAGCTCGGTGAAGAGGAACTTACAGCGGATATTCCAAATATCTCTGAAGATGCCACTAAAGACCTTGATGAAAATGGTATCATTCGTATTGGTGCTCGTGTAAAAGAAGGTGATATTATGATTGGTAAGATTACTCCCAAAGGAGAATCTGACCCAACTCCTGAAGAAAAACTTTTACGCGCCATCTTCGGTGATAAAGCCGGTGATGCTAAAGATGCTTCCCTGAAAGCACCTCCAAGCACTGAAGGGGTAATTATTGGTAAGCAATTGTTCCAAAGAGCTAAAAAAGATAAGGCTCAGAAAGCCAGAGAAAAAGCTGAACTGGAAAAAATCGAAAAGGTACACCGCGAGAATTCTGAGGCATTGAAAAAACTGTTGTTGGAAAAACTTCAGGTGCTTCTGGCTGATAAAGTTTCTGCCGGTGTTACCAATAACTATGGTGAGCCTGTTATCTCTAAAGGCGGTAAATTCTCATCTAAAGTACTCAACTCTGTTGACTTCCAAAATGTAAACCCATTAGGATGGACAGGCGAAGAGGAAACTGATGACCTGGTAAACCAGTTGTTGCACAACTACAACATCAAATACAACGAAGAATTAGGCCGCTACAAACGTGAGAAATTTAACCTGTCAATCGGTGATGAGTTGCCTACAGGCGTGCTGAAACTGGCTAAGGTTTACATGGCTGTGAAGCGCAAGCTTAAAGTAGGGGATAAAATGGCGGGTCGTCACGGTAACAAAGGTATCGTTGCGAAAATCGTAAGAGCTGAGGATATGCCATTCCTTGAGGATGGAACACCGGTTGATATCGTGCTGAACCCGCTGGGGGTACCTTCACGTATGAACCTTGGTCAGATTTATGAGACAATTCTTGGCTGGGCCGGTCTGAAATTGGGTGTTCGTTTTGCAACGCCTATCTTCGACGGTGCTACTGAGGATGAAATTCGTCAAATGGTAGAAAACGCCGGATTGCCATCATTCGGACATACTTATCTTTATGACGGTGAAACCGGTGAGCGCTTTGACCAAAAAGCTACTGTGGGTGTAATCTATATGATTAAGCTACACCACATGGTTGATGATAAAATGCACGCTCGTTCCATCGGACCATACTCATTGATTACACAACAACCATTGGGTGGTAAAGCTCAGTTTGGTGGTCAGCGTTTCGGTGAGATGGAGGTATGGGCACTTGAAGCTTATGGTGCTTCCAATATCTTGCAAGAGTTATTGACTATCAAGTCTGATGATATCGTAGGTCGTGCTAAGACATATGAAGCCATCGTTAAGGGTGATAATATACCTAAAGCTGGTACACCTGAGTCCTTCAATGTATTGGTACACGAATTACGAGGTTTGGGCTTAGAGTTGACTTTTGAAAACAACGAGTAGTTTATTTTGTTGTGACTACCAGTCAAGAAAAGTAGTTTATAATCCCGCAGTTGCGGCTAGAAGAATAGAATGTATAAGGGTAAGAAAGTGATAGCGGTTTTGCCGGCGTATAATGCCGGTAAAACCCTTAAGCAGACATATGATGAGATAGATTTTGATATCGTTGACGAGGTAATACTTGTAGATGATGCTAGCACAGATGATACCGTTGCGCAGGGAAAGGCATTAGGTATAAAACATATCATTCGTCACGACGTGAACCGGGGCTACGGAGGCAATCAGAAAAGCTGTTACAACAAAGCTTTAGCCTTAGGTGCTGATATCGTCATTATGTTGCATCCTGATTACCAATATACACCGCTCCTGTTGCCATCAATGGTTGCTTTGATTGGTAATAATCTATATCCGGTAGTCTTCGGCTCTAGGATCTTAGGCAAGGGCGCATTGAGAGGCGGTATGCCTATGTATAAGTACATCGCTAACCGATTACTTACGGCTACTCAAAATCTGTTACTGGGCCAAAAGTTGTCTGAGTATCACACCGGTTACAGAGCATTTAGTGCTGAGGTGTTGAGAAAGATTGATTTTGAAAAAAATTCAGATGATTTCGTCTTTGACAATGAAATGATAGCTCAGATTTTTAACGCAGGTTTTGAAATAGCAGAGGTTACCTGTCCTACCAAGTACTTTGAAGATGCATCTTCGATTAATTTTAAGAGAAGTGTGAAATACGGACTTGGTGTTTTAAGAGTGTCTTTGCAGTATCGCTTGCAGCGGTGGGGTATCAAAAACTACGAATATCTGGCAAGCAAAAGTCGATAAACAAAAAGCATCAGCTTTCAATTATTAGAAAACGTTTTAATTCTTATAAAAATGGCATTAAAAAAAGATAATCGCCCAAAATCAGGTTTCGATAAGATTACAATTAGCCTTGCGTCTCCTGATTCCATATTGGATCGTTCGTATGGTGAGGTATTAAAGCCAGAAACGATTAACTATCGCACCTACAAACCGGAGCGAGATGGTTTGTTTTGTGAAAAAATATTTGGTCCCGTAAAGGATTATGAATGTTACTGTGGTAAATATAAGCGGATTCGTTACAAAGGTATTGTGTGTGACCGTTGTGGTGTAGAAGTAACGGAGAAAAAAGTACGTCGTGAGCGTATGGGTCACCTCAAATTGGTAGTGCCTATCGTTCATATTTGGTACTTCAAATCACTGCCTAATAAAATCGGTTATTTGTTGGGTACTAGCTCTAAGAAGCTTGAAAGCATTATCTACTACGAAAGATATGTAGTGATTCAAGCTGGTGAGGCAGAAGAATTAATTCGTCAGAAGTTAAATCTTAAAGACAGCGAAAGCACTTATATGCAATTGTTGTCTGAAGATGAATATTTAGAGATTCTAGATGCAATTTCTAAAGAAAATCAATATTTACCTGAAGAGGATGAAAATAAATTCATCGCTAAAATGGGTGCCGAGGCCGTTCAGGATTTGCTGAGTAGAATAGAACTCGACAAATTGTCTTACAGCCTTCGTGCCGCTGCCGCTAATGAAACTTCCCAACAACGTAAACAAGAGGCATTAAAACGCCTTAGCGTTGTAGAAGCATTCAGAGAGGCCAATAACAATATTGAAAACCGCCCTGAGTGGATGGTGATGCAATATCTGCCTATCATTCCACCAGAATTGCGTCCATTAGTGCCATTGGATGGTGGCCGTTTTGCCTCTTCCGACCTGAACGACTTGTACCGTAGGGTAATTATCCGTAACAACCGTCTGAAAAGATTGTTGGAAATTAAAGCACCTGAGGTGATTCTGCGTAATGAAAAACGTATGCTTCAGGAAGCAGTAGATTCTCTGTTTGATAACTCTCGTAAATCTAATGCCGTAAAAGCTGAAGGTGGTAGAGCACTGAAATCTCTGTCTGATGTTCTGAAAGGTAAACAAGGTCGTTTCCGTCAAAACTTGCTGGGTAAACGTGTGGACTATTCCGGTCGTTCGGTTATCGTTGTGGGTCCTGAATTGCAACTTCATGAGTGTGGTATCCCTAAGGATATGGCTGCAGAGTTGTTTAAGCCGTTTATCATCCGCAAACTGATTGAAAGAGGTATTGTTAAAACAGTAAAATCTGCTAAAAAACTTGTAGAGCGCAAGGAAGCAGTAGTATGGGATATCTTGGAAAATGTATTGAAAGGTCACCCTATATTACTCAACCGTGCTCCTACGCTCCACAGATTGTCTATCCAGGCCTTCCAGCCTAAGATGATTGAGGGTAAAGCTATTCAATTGCACCCATTGGTATGTTCTGCGTTCAACGCCGACTTCGATGGTGACCAAATGGCGGTACACGTTCCTTTGAGTAATGCTGCAATACTGGAGGCTCAAATTCTGATGCTTGCATCGCACAATATCCTCAACCCTCAAAATGGTACGCCAATCACCCTGCCTTCTCAGGACATGGTATTGGGTCTGTATTACCTCACAAAAGGGAAGAAAACTAACGAAAATGAGGTAATCAAGGGTGAGGGTAAACCTTTCTACTCTCCAGAAGAAGTGATTATTGCCTACAACGAGAAAACCGTTGATATGCATGCATGGATTCGTGTGAAAGTAGATGTACGTACCAAAGCGGGTACGCTTGAAAAACAAATGATCGAAACTACTGTAGGTCGTGTATTATTCAACCAGGTAGTGCCTAAACAAAATGGTTTCGTAAACGCATTGCTGACCAAAAAATCATTGCGTGAAATCATCGGTACCATCTTGAAAAACACCGACATTCCTACTACAGTTAAGTTCTTGGATGATATTAAACAAATGGGTTTTCGCACCGCATTTAAAGGTGGGCTGTCGTTCAACATCAATGACCTGACTATCCCTGATGTCAAAGAAAAATTGATTGCAGATGCGCAAATGGAAGTGGATGAGGTATGGGATAACTATAACATGGGTCTGATTACCAATAACGAACGTTATAACCAAATCATTGATATTTGGTCACGTGTAGATACCAGAGTAACAGAAACCCTGATTAGTGAAATGGCCTCAGACAATCAAGGATTCAACTCTGTATATATGATGTTGGATTCAGGTGCCCGTGGTTCTAAACAGCAGGTAAAACAGCTGGCAGGTCTGAGAGGTTTGATGGCTAAACCTCGTCGCTCCGGCTCTACCGGTTCTGAGATTATCGAAAACCCAATCTTGTCTAACTTTAAGTCTGGTCTGTCGGTATTAGAGTACTTTATCTCTACCCACGGTGCCCGTAAAGGTCTTGCGGATACCGCCTTGAAAACAGCGGATGCGGGTTATCTGACTCGTCGTCTGGTGGATGTGGCTCAGGATGTGGTTATCAACAGCGAAGACTGTGGTACCCTACGCGGATTGGCTACTTCTGCATTAAAAGACAATGAAGAAATCGTAGAACCATTATTCGACAGAATTTTGGGCCGTACTTCTCTACATGATGTCTATCACCCGGTTACAGACGAGCTGATTGTGAAAGCCGGTGTAGAAATTGATGAAGATATTGCAGCTGAAATTGAAGAGTCTGGTATTGAAACCGTAGAAATTCGTTCTGTATTGACTTGTGAAGCTAAGCGTGGCGTATGTGCGAAATGTTATGGTAAAAACCTGGCTACCGGTTATATGGCTCAGAAAGGTGATGCCGTAGGTATTATCGCCGCCCAGTCTATCGGTGAGCCTGGTACTCAGTTGACACTACGTACCTTCCACGTGGGTGGTACGGCAAACTCTGCGGCTATTGAGTCTAACTTGATCGCTAAGTTTGATGGTACAGTTCAGTTTGATGGTTTACGTACAGTAAATTCTATCAACGACGAAGGCGAAGAAGTGCAAATCGTAATTGGTCGTACGGGTGAGTTAAGGGTTGTGGATATCGAAGGCGACCGCTTGCTCAATACGCACAATATCCCTTATGGTTCTACATTGCGTGTGAAGAACGGACAAAATATCAAGAAAGGGGATATCATCTGCTCTTGGGATCCGTTCAATGCCGTTATCATCTCTGAAATCGACGGGGTTGTTGACTTTGAAAATGTAATCGAAGGCGTAACCTACAGAGAGGAAGCTGATGAACAAACCGGTTATAGAGAGAAAGTAGTAACGGAAACTAAAGATAAAACTAAGATTCCATCTATCCTTATCCAAGGTGCTGAGTCTAAAGAATACAACTTACCGGTGGGTGCCCACATCAGCGTAAACGCAGGTGACAAAGTGCGCAGCGGTCAGGTAATCGTTAAGATTCCAAGGGTAATGGGTCGTTCTAAGGATATCACAGGGGGTCTTCCAAGGGTTACTGAGTTGTTCGAGGCTCGTAATCCATCCAACCCAGCAGTGGTGGCCGAGATTGACGGCGTAGTAAGCTTCGGTAACATCAAACGTGGTAATCGTGAGATTATCGTTGAGAGCCGTGAAGGTATGGTGAAAAAATATCTGGTGCCACTTACTCGTCAGATTACTGTTCAGGACGGTGACTTCGTAAAAGCTGGAAATCCATTGTCTGATGGTGCTATCACCCCGAGCGACATCCTTAACATTAAAGGACCTAATGCGGTACAAGCTTATCTGGTAAATGAAATCCAGGAGGTTTACCGTTTACAAGGTGTGAAAATCAACGATAAGCACATCGAGGTAATTGTACGTCAGATGATGCGTAAAGTAATGGTGAAAGATCCGGGTGATACTAGATTCCTTGAAGGTGATACTGTAGATAAAAACGATATCATCGAAGAAAACGACTGGATATTTGACAAGAAAGTAATTACGGAGGCTGGTGATTCTGATAAGTTCACTCCTGGTCAGATTACCACACTACGTGACATCCGTGAAGAAAACAGCTTGTTGCGTCGTGCTGACAAAAAACTGGTTGAGTTCCGCGATGCTGTACCTGCAACTTCATCTCCGTTGTTGCAAGGTATTACCAAAGCATCTCTTGGTGTGCCAAGCTGGATTTCAGCAGCTTCCTTCCAGGAAACTACCAAAGTATTGTCAACTGCCGCTATTGCCGGTAAGACCGACTATTTGATGGGTCTGAAAGAAAACGTAATCACTGGTGGCTTAATCCCTGCCGGTACCGGTATGCGTGACTTTAACGACATGATTGTAGGTTCTAAAGAGGAGTACGAACTGTTGTTGAACAGCAGAGATGTACTGGAATTTGATGACGAAGAATAAGGCAATAGTCTTATAGATAATAGTAAAGAGGCTGTCCATGGAGGGCAGCCTCTTTCTTTTTGGCCAGCTATTGGTTGGTCTGTTTCGTAGGCCTCTATATTCGTGAGGGGTAGCAATGAAAAGCCCGCAGCAGCGCAGCTTCTGTATCCTGCCGAGCTTGCTATTGCGAGAGAGAGTCAAGTCGGGGATCTTTGCCGTAAAGGAGTAGGGCTGCACAGCGAGGACTTGAAATCGATGACCCGACCCGGCGCTTCACTGCTCCAAGTAGGGTTCTGCGTCAAAATGTAGGATTGTTTCAAAGGCTGGCCTATGCGGCGTGGCACGCCCAAGTGAATAGAAAATTATTACACCAGCCAAAAGCCCTTATACCATTTTGGAAGACTTTTGTAAAATTGTCCAAAACAGGGGAGCCTAAGTACGGTTAATCATATTTGTGCCTATCTTTGTAATCTATGAGGAGATTTTTTGCCATATTTCTTTTGCTGATGTATAGCCTGTCCCTGACCGGGTCGGTTTTGCAACTGCATTATTGCGGCAAGGAATTGGTATCAGTAAAGGTCAATGCGCTGGACAAGCAATCATGCTGCTGCCCCATGGAGCCGGCAGCGCCCAGCGGGGATTGTAAGCTAGTATTGTCCGTAAAAAATGACTGCTGCAGTGAGACCTATATTTCCTTCAGTCTCGAAGTAGACCAGGCGGTGCAATCTGCAGTGCATCAAATAGATGTGCTACAAGTAGTCTTGCTGCCCGCTTTTAAGATTCCTTCCTGGGTAGGGGAGCATAGTGTGCCGCTCGCGGCCCCAATGCCATGGATGGCCAATGCCCCACCCGGAGGCAATTGGCAACATATTCCCCTTTATGAATTGTTCAGCAGGATAGTGTATTATGCCTGATGAAGTGTTGATGCTGAGCGCTCAATGTGCCGATTAGTAATGCATTTTCACTTTTTAATCTATTTAATACCATATCCTAACAATGAAACAAATAATTATAGCAGCCATTGCTGCCCTGTCTTTTTTTACTTTTAATGCCCATGCTCAGACTACTCAGTCAAAAGGCGCTACTGTGGTGGTCTCCATTCCTGTAGAAGGTGCCTGTAATATGTGTAAAAAGCGTATAGAAGATGCCGCTTACATCAAAGGGGTGAAGCGTGCCGAGTGGGATAAAAACAGCAAGCAACTCAAGCTTGTATACAACCGTAAGAAAACCTCAATTGATCAGATTGCAAAAAGTGTAGCCCAGGCGGGTCATACTGCTGGAGAACACTCTGCCAGCGAAGAAAGTTATACAAAACTCCCTGCTTGCTGCGCGTACAGGGAAGTAGAAGCGCATTAGTACTTATATGCATTATAAGTTGATTTTTGCATCGCTTGTAGCATTCACTGGTACGTTTTCTTCTGTTTGGGCGCAGCAAACAGAAGAAAACGTGAATAGCCAGCAAATACAAGTGATGCGTACAGGACGCATTTTGGATGCGCTTACTGATGAACCTATACCCGCGGCGGTAATTTATACGCCTGATAAGCTCTTCTCTGCCATGGCAGATGAGCAGGGGCGTTTTCAATTGCACTTGCCTGATACTGTAAGCGTATTGCAATGCTCCGCGCTAGACTATGAAGTGCTTAATATCGCGCTTAAAGATTTCAGTACGTCAGATATGCTCATCAGGCTAAGCCCGGATGCAGAAGTGTCGCGGTTGAATGATGTAAAGGTAATAGGCAGAAGACATACCACCAGCATCAGCACTCAAGGCGCGGCTAAAGTAGAGCGCATAGGCATAGGCGAGCTGATGAAAGCTGCCTGCTGCAATCTGAGCGAGAGCTTTGAAACTACGCCTTCGGTGGATGTTGGTTTTACAGATGCAGTAAGTGGATACAAGCAGATTCAAATGCTGGGTCTTGCCGGGACTTATACTTCCTTTACTCGGGAGAATATTCCGGATATCAGGGGTTTGGCAGCCATTACAGGTCTTACCTTCACTCCTGGTACTTTTGTAGAAAGTATGCAGCTGAGCAAGGGGGCGGGTAGTGTGGTCAATGGCTTTGAAGGTACTGCCGGACAAATAAATGTGGAATGGCTCAAGCCTTTTGAAGCCGCTACACCTAAGCTATTGCTCAACGGCTACCAAAGCACTCAGGGTAGGTCTGAGGCCAATGTTATATATAGTCATAGTATAAATGAGCATTTGTCCACCAACTTGTTTCTACATGGCCGCAGCGACTGGTCAAAGGTGGATATGAATAATGATGGCTTCCTGGATAATCCTTTAGGCGAAAACTTTGTAGTGGCCAATCGCTGGTTTTACTTTGGGGATAATGGCTGGGAGTTTCAAGCCGGTGTCAAGGGTGTGTCGCTCAATACTTTAGGTGGAGAAGAAACTTACACTAGAGGACTGGCTCAGATTCCCGGCAATGCATGGGGATACCAAAATCAGGTGAAGCGTCTGGAGTCATGGGCCAAGATAGGGAAGATATTCCCGCATAAGCCCTATAAGAGTATGGGCCTGCAGCTGTCTGCTATATTTCATGAGCAGGACAATCAGTATGGGCCCAGAGACTATAATGCGCATCAGAACAGCTATTACCTCAACTTTATCACCCAGACCATAATTGGCAATACCAATAATGTGATTAAATATGGTCTGAGTGCCGTGGTGGATGATATAGAAGAGCGCTATACCGGTACTTTGCTCCGTCGTAGCGAAGTAGTGCCCGGAGCTTTTGCAGAGTATGCATATAGCTGGGCCGAGAAGATAAATGTGGTTGCCGGTCTGCGTGCTGATTACAATAATCTGTTTGGAGCATTTGTTACTCCACGATTGCATATGCGTTATGCCCCCAATGAGCAGACGGCACTTCGTGCCTCTATAGGTAGGGCGCAGCGCACGGCCAATGCACTAGCCGAAAATACCGGTCTCATGGCCACCGGAAGGCGCTTTTATTTCAATAATGTACCACTGGCCGACCTAGGCTCTTCAGAGTATCCTTTCAAGCCCGAAGTGGCGTGGAATATGGGAGTCAATCTCACACGCAAGTTTATACTCAACTATAGAGATGGTACCTTCGGGGTAGATTATTATTACACTCGCTTTAGCAATCAGGTCGTGGTGGATATAGAGCAGTACAATGCCGTGCATTTTTATAATTTGGCAGGCCGCTCCTTCTCGCACAGCTTGCAGTTTCAGCTCGATTATGAGCCCATTCGCTTTTTCGATGTGCGCCTTGCTTATCGTTTCTACGATGTGCGTAGCAGCTACGGTAACGAATTGCTGGCCAAGCCTTTAGTGGCTAGGCACAGAGCCTTTGCCAATCTGGCCTATAGCACCCGCTCCCAGTGGAAGTTTGACTACACCGTGCAGCGTATCGGCGCCAAACGCCTGCCCCAGCACTTTGACCACGGAGGGGCAGTGGTGGCCAGCACACAGACTCCCGCTTTCTGGCTCATGAATGCACAGATAAGCAAGAGTTTCAAAAGCAATACTTATCAGGTATATGCAGGTATAGAGAATATTCTGAACGAGATGCAGATGCCTATGATATTTGGTACGCATGACCCATATGGTGAGCATTTTGACGCTTCGCTGATTTGGGGTTCCGGCATGGGACGCAATATCTACCTTGGCTTTAGAATCAATTTAGGTAAAGCCCACATTGAGCATCCTGAGGCTTCGGCGCCTTAATTTTGCTCTTCCATCGCGTTAAAATTCCTCCATAAATGCCCCAACTGTCGGCAGATATGGAGGATTTTTTTTAATGTTTGGGCGTGCCCCGCCGCTGATCGTTTTTCGGTGCGCATCTGCGGCTTACTACCTTCTGCTGTGTCATATCTTGGGCTTAGCGCAGTGGCGGGTCGGGTGAACTTCGTTCGCAACCTTCGCCTCGTAGCAACATTTTGTTGCTGTAAGGCTCGCTTTTACTTCAAGTCCTCGCAGTGTGATGTGTCGTGTTTCGGAGCCTGCTGCATGGCCATGATAATTTGAATACTATGTGCACAAGTCCGGTATGGCTATACACTGCTGCGGTCTTCCCGTGGCTGTCCTTACGCGGCTGGGCCCATGGCGTCAATGGCTACCTATTAATTCGATTTTCATAATTATCAGTTTTTCTGCAATGGGTAGCAGTGTCCGTGTAAAATCAGGAAGAGTGTGTACAGATATATCCGGCAATAAAGAATGGAAAGCTCCTAAAATAGTTTTTCCTCCACAGTTCCAGCTGATGTAAGCCATCAAATAGGAGGTTGTGGAGGAAAATTTCTTTTGACAAT
>DATGQB010000205.1:0-2962 GCA_035304405.1 Edaphocola sp. | reverse complement strand
ATTTAAAAGAAAATTATTATGGCAAATAATCCACAAAATAGTGAAAAAAGCATAATAAATTATGGTTTTTGAGCTATTGAAGTGGATTAGAAGCAAGAATAATTTTATATAAAGAGTCTAATGCGTAATCTGGGTTTAAGCGTCTGAGCAGATATGCATCCAATTTATGAATGCCCAGCTGCTCAGACGCTTTTTCCTAGTCATTATAGCCTTATTAAATTTCAATTTCTGCCATTACAGGACAATGGTCACTGTGCTTCACATCGGCAAGTATCGCAGCCGACCGCACTTGCTCACGCAAATCTTCTGTAACGCTAATATAGTCTATACGCCAGCCTTTATTATTGGCTCGTGCATTAGCTCTGAAGCTCCACCAACTATATTTATCTTTGGCATCAGGATGCAACAATCGGAACGTATCGATAAGTCTATTATCAAACCATTTGTCCATCCAGGCGCGCTCTTCGGGCAGGAATCCAGAGCTGTTTTTATTGCTCACTGGATTGTGAATGTCAATGGCTCTATGACAAATATTATAATCTCCGCAGATGATAAGCGACTGCCCATCATTCTTTAGCTGATTAATATAGTCATAAAACTCATCCAGCCACTGGTACTTATAGGTCTGGCGCTCCTCGCCACTAGTGCCACTAGGGAAGTATGCACTTATGACACGGGTATTACCAAAACTTGCACTAATGACTCTACCTTCACAATCGCTTTGCTCATATCCGCTGCCATACTGCACCGAATCAGGCTGCCGTTTGGAAAAGATGGCCACGCCACTATATCCCTTTTTCTGTGCCGGAAACCAAAATGTCTGATAGCCCAGGGCCTCAATTTGCGCGTAATCAACATTGTCTTTATGGGCTTTAATTTCCTGAAGGCATACCACATCCGGATTCTCTTCTGCCAGCCAGCTTACAAAACCTTTAGACATGGCACTTCTCAGGCCATTCACATTATACGAGATAATTTTCATCATTGCTTGTTTTTTCAGTTTCTATTCTGCTACAACTAATGCTCCCTCCTTTAACACCGGCACCACATGATGAATATTGGTAGTGGTACAATATTTCAAATCTTCATACAGACCAAAGCCCGCCAATCTGTGATAATGAGAGCCATTTTTGAGATAGTCTAGCAAGCTAGGTTTGGTAAGTGCATCTTCATACATTGACTTGGCAATCAATGCGCTGTCGCATTTAATATCGAACTTGTCATATAGGTTATGTACTACCGCCCCTGCAAAAAGGTTGTCTTCCATATTGGGTCGGTCTTTCCATGAAGCGCAGCCCAGCAACACATCCAGGTCCTGACCGAGGAGATAATCACAAATAGCCTGAAGATTGAGGAAAGAACCAATAACAATCTGAGCAGCATCACGCACCATGTGCAGCAATCTGGTACCATTAGTAGTAGTCAGATTGAGGCTTTTGCCGGCTATGAACTCTTCTGGGTATTCCAAAGGCGAATTGCCATATTGCAATCCCGGAGCAATCTGTCCGTTACGCTCACCTGCAGTGATACTGTTGGGAATCTGCTGCCCCAAGGCTATACATTCCTCCACAGATGCTACCGGTATTACCTTTTCAGCCCCATGTGCAAGTGCCGTAGTAATAGTAGATGTAGCTCTAAAAATATCAATGATTACTACCAGCTTGCCCTTGGTATCGTACAAATGAAGTAGAGAGGGTGAGAAGCACACCTCTAATGATTTGCGTTGTGTCATTAAGAACCTGTATTAGTCTGCTAATTTTTTGCGAATTTAGCAATTGTGGTCGAACCATTTTCATCTTTGAGCTGCAGTAGGTAAAAACCCGGGCTTAATGCACTCACATCAACGCTTTGAGTAAAAGGTATGCGTATTACTTCGGCCCCACTTAGATTTATAATACGCAGCTCTTTATACTTGCGTTCGGATGAAATATTTATCTGATTGCCAGCCGGATTAGGATAGATACCCACCACAGCTTTTTTCTGATTGCGAATACCTGTAAGCCCGTTATGGTCGGCTCTTAAAAAGAAATGCCAGGTTTCGGTGCCCAGGTCAAACTCATCACTAGTATTGGCATAGCTATACCACTGGTGGGCACCGTTTACTATTTCAAAATACTCAACCCTTTTGCTACCACCATATAAGTAGTGTTTGATATAATTATATGCCGTGGGGTCACCCCAGAGCTCTTCACTCATGAGGAGCTCGGCATCATTAATTTCACGCCAGTAGTCTACCAAATCGTGCGCAGACAGACCTATGGGAAACAAGAAACCCATCAGGTGGAAATTACCCAGATGATCTACCACCTCATCATTTGTGCCGTGAAAATGGGCTATTGGTACCGGCACATTCTGCACACAGTTGTTTAAAGTGAGCGCCTTGGTGCCTGAAAGTGAAGCAGCAGCTCTAAACAGTTCGGGATGCTCGCATAGCAATCGTTGGGTCATAAAGCCACCGTTAGAAAAGCCTGCTACATAAATTCTTGTAGGGTCCACATCATAGTTAAGCTTTACGCTGTCTAACAACTGGGTTAAAAACTTAACATCGTCCACAGTAGGATTGAGTGGCACATCACCCACAATCGTACCCGCTATTACCACACCGGAGTTCCAACAATTACCCACACTGCCAATTATGGGATGTGTGTAATCTAAGGCTTCCGGTGAGACCAAAAGTAGATTGGCCGTATCTGCAATTTCCTTAAGATTGGTAATATCTACATCATTCATAGTGCCACCCAGACCGTGCAGAATAAGCACCACTGACATATTCTGCTGAGTGGGGTTGGCATGGTAGGTTTTAAATTTTCTGTTCTTACCATCAACTGTAAAGCTATCAACTTGCCAGTTTTGCGCATGGCAAAAGCTTAGCGAGGCCGCCAGTAAGGACAGCGATGCTATAATTTTTTTCATATAAAATCATATTAAACCGCAATAAAGTTAATGCATAATTTTCTATCAT
>DATGQB010000204.1:0-24748 GCA_035304405.1 Edaphocola sp. | reverse complement strand
ATTTAAAAGAAAATTATTATGGCAAATAATCCACAAAATAGTGAAAAAAGCATAATAAATTATGGTTTTTGAGCTATTGAAGTGGATTAGAAGCAAGAATAATTTTATATAAAGAGTCTAATGCGTAATCTGGGTTTATGTGGTCTGGGCACAATGCCTGTTGGCAGTACTGTTGGTTTTTTTCCTTAGGGGTTATGCCTTACTGTACAGCTTACCAGGCATGGCCTTGCCCTGTGCTAATGCCTAACAAGCGCACAGAAATGTTGTGAGTCATCGGTGGATACCAAAAAACAGGGGCGAAATTGGTATAGCTTTGGTGCTTAATTGGTCATCAGCGGCTGGCTCCCTGCGATAGGGAGTGGCTATTGAGAACAGGCGTATGGCCTGTTCCGCTAGTGTCTTGGTTCATGTATGGCCCCTATTGTACTGGCTCGAGTGGCTGCTTCAGTCTCTGCCTGCTCCTGCATGGCTTGTTGGTACCATCGGTGTTTCTTAAGCAGGCCCATAAACGGACTCAGAATAATCAGAAAGAACAGTGAGACGTATGTGTTAGAAATCGTGAATGCTACGGCTACCTGCAGGCCGGGTTCTGACGAAAAATTGCGGGCTATCTGGATGAGCAGACCGAAAAAGGGATAAGTGATAATCACCCCCAGTAGGTTGAATGTGGATGCCGACATAGCTACCAGCTTAGACATTGGTTTGAGCTTAAGGCTCACCAGCAAGGCTGTCGAGGTGGTTCCAATATTGGCTCCCACCACAATGGGTATAGCTGTTTCTAGGTTTAGCGTGCCCTGACTCAGCAGCACTATGACGAGGCCCACCACCACCGAGCTGGACTGAATAATGACAGTAATAACGATACCATACAATATACCCATTAGAGGATGTTGGGCTCTGGACAGTACCTCAATCAGCATAGGGTCTGATTTGATGGGCTCCATGGCCTCGCCAATATACCAAAGCGAAAAGAATATAAAACCAAAGTAAAATACTGCCTTGCCGGCTGTGGCTATACGAGCAGGTATCATACTGAGCGCTACCCCTATTACTATAAACAATGGCCCCAGGATGGAAGATTGAAAGCTGGCAATCCAGGCGGTAGAGGTATTGCCAATATTGGTTCCTAAAGATACCAGCAATGCATCCTTGAGGCTCAGCACACCGGCACTGGCCAGAGACACCGTCATAGAGGATACAAAAGTGCTCGACTGGATAATACCAGTGACGACGGCACCCAATACAAAACCGCCAAAGGGGATGGCAGTAACCTTGCCAATCCATTTAGACAATCTTTCTTTGCCAATGCTTTCGATTTCTTTGCTAAAACTCTGTAGTCCAAAGACGAAAAGACTGATGGCCGCGATAATGGCTATGACCGTGCGAAAAGTATCCATAGGAAAAAAGGGAAGGCTGGAGACCACATCATACAGCAGTAGGATATGACGTTTCCATAAAAGATTAAACCCAGATTACGCATTAGGAATTTAAAAGAAATTTATTATGGCAAATAGTCCAAAAATAGTGAAAAAAGCATAATAAATTATGGTTTTTGAGCTATTGAAGTGGATTAGAAGCAAGAATAATTTTATACAAAGAGTCTAATGCGTAATCTGGGTTAAAATAAGACTCTAAAACTTATTCCTGACAACCTATAGGTGTTGAGCCATCTGCTGCAAGCTGCCGGGAAAAGGCAAAAGCGCACTTACAATGAATTCACCAGCTGCTTGAGGCGCACAGCTTTTTGCAAAAGCCCTTCCAGCAAATCCAGATGCAGCATATTGGCGCCATCAGATTTAGCTTCGGCAGGGTTGGGGTGGGTTTCTATAAAGAGTCCGTCGGCACCCACAGCGATAGCGGCCCGGGTTATGGTTTCTATCATTGCCGGGTTACCGCCTGTAACACCGGATAGCTGATTGGGTTGTTGCAGGGAGTGGGTACAGTCCATCACCACCGGTACATTCATGGCTTTCATTGTGGGAATGCCTCTAAAGTCAACAATTAAGTCCTGATAGCCAAAGCTGGTACCGCGGTCGGTGAGCATTACCTGTTGGTTGCCACTGGCCTTAATTTTTTCCACCGCAAACTGCATAGACTCAGGAGACAGGAATTGTCCCTTTTTGACATTGACAATTTTCCCAGTTTTCGCAGCAGCTACCAAGAGGTCGGTTTGTCGGCAGAGAAAAGCCGGGACTTGCAGGATATCTACATATGCTGCCGCCATAGCTGCTTCTTCCGCTGCGTGAAAATCGGTCACCACAGGTACGCCAAATTCCTTACCTACTTTTTGTAGAATTTTCAAAGCTTTTTCGTCACCAATACCCGTGAAGCTGTCAAGCTTGCTTCGGTTGGCTTTGCGGTAAGAGCCTTTGAATATATACGGAATATTAAGTTTGTGAGTAATGTTACAGATGCGTTCAGCGATGCGCATAGCTATATCTTCACCTTCGATGGCGCAAGGGCCCGCCATCAAAAAGATATTATCTGTTTGCATCAGTTCCCAGCTTTTAGTATTTGGGCTGTTCATGTTTAATGGATTTTATAAATAATTACTATTTTATGTTTAGATAAGGGTTTAGTGCATTCTGTCGGCTCTAGGGGGTAGCTCGGCCAATATGGCTTTTTCTTTCTGCAGCCACCATTCCCAGCGGGCTCTAACCTCTTTTTCATCAAAATAATGCTTGGCCAGGTCTAAAAATAGTCTGTAATGGCCTGCTTCAGAGACCATAAACTTATAATAAAACTGTTTCAGGTTTTCGTCGTTAATATACAAGCTGAGTAGTCTGAACCGCTCGCAGCTTCTGGCCTCGATAAGGGCACAGATGCATAATTTGTTGAGCAGGGCATCCTCAGCATTGCCCGTTTTGGGTTCGTGTTGCAGTAGGGCATTCACGTATTCATCCTTTCTTTGTTTGCCCAGATGCATGCCGCGTTTTTTTAATTCTGCCAGTACCATTCTGAAATGTCCCCATTCTTCGGTGACTACCGGAGCTAGCTTCTCTACAAGTTCCTGCCGCTCAGAGTAGCGTTGAATAATAGAAATCATAGTAGTTGCAGCTTTCTGCTCGCAGAAGGCATGGTCGGTGAGAATGTCTTCTAGAGACATACTGGCGATATCTACCCATCTTGGGTCAGTTGGAAGCTTTAGTCCTAAAATTGTGTTTTCAGACATATATGCGAGTTTGAGCGCAAAGGTAAATGATTTTGAACAACCACTGCAGGTAGGAATGAGCGCGGATAGAGGGCGCTGGGATTCATAGCAGCACCCGAAAAATCGTACTTCTTGAGCAAAGCGAGGGGAATACCTGCCTGCCTATATGGTAAGAACTTATTTTTAAGAATATTTTTTATAGAATTCAATTAACTTTATAACCCAAAGGAGTGTTATGGGTATAGAGATATTTGTTGCATTGATGTTGGGTGTGAGTCTGAGCGCCTGTTGTGGCTTTAGAGTGTTTTTGCCGTTATTGCTGGCCTCATTGGCCAGTTATTTCAACTGGCTGCCAGACGGTATTAGCACCACTATCCCCTGGCTAGGTTCCTTACAAGCAGTAATTACTTTTTCGATAGCCGCATTGATAGAGATTGTAGGCTATTATGTGCCTGTGGTAGATAACTTTTTAGATATGATAGCTACTCCTTTGGCCATTGCAGCGGGCACTTTACTTACTGGCTCGTTTTTACAAATTGATAATGAAATGATTAAATGGGCTTTGGGCTTGATTGTAGGAGGTGGTGCCGCCGGGGTGGTGCAGGGTGGAACTGTGCTTACCCGATTGCTTTCTTCGAAGACTACCTTAGGCACTGGCAATGGCTTATTTGCTACAGGTGAAAATACTATGGCCCTGACCTGTACCATTTTTTCCTTTATTGTGCCGGTGATTGCCGGTGTGTTGGCTTTGATTATCATCGGCTTGATGATTTACTTTATGAAAAGGGCCAGGAATAGTCTGCTGAAGCTGCGCCAGGTGAATAATAGTGCGGAGATATAACTTATGCGTTAGGCTCCAGCATGCGTGAGGGGCAGGAACGGAAAGCCCACAGCAGCGCACAAATGACTATTTTATTGAAGCGCCTAATGCTTTTGCTGCCGACCCTAGAAATAGCCACATGCATAAATGATGCGCTGCGAGGACTTGGAGTAGATGGCCCGACCCGCCGCCCGCTTTTGGGAAAGGGCGAGCTCCGAGACTGCTTGCAAGCTTTGCGTAGCAGCGGCGGGGCACGCCCAAATAATTAATCGTCTGGGAATTAAAATAGGTGCCTTAGGCCTTTTGGAGGTATGCCTCTATTTGTTGCGCGCATTTGTCGGCTGCCGTGCTTGCGGCATCTGCATACCACTGTGCCGTCCAGCGAATGGCCTCATGAGCGGTTAGTCTGGGCACGAATCCCACATCCTGCTTGATGCGTTCATTGTTGAGCAGAAGTAGATTGGCTTCATGCAAATGATTGTTGGCGGTATCAATAGTATAGGAGCCTTTGCCAAATGCTTCGATAAACTTTTGAGTAACTTCCAATACCGGTAATACATCACCGGCCTCTGGCCCTATATTGTAGGCATGCGCCAACGGGCGCTCATTGTTATACAGCAATGCTGCGGTTTGCAAATATGCGTATAGCGGCTCGAGCACATGCTGCCATGGGCGCACAGCATTGGGGTTGCGCAAAGTCACAGGCTTATCGTCGCGGATGGCTCTTACGATATCCGGTATGATACGGTCCTCGGCATAGTCGCCACCGCCGATGACATTGCCCGCACGCATGGCCACGATGGGTTTGTTTGCCGGATTGTTATCCGAAAAATAGGAGCGGATATATGAGCTAATAGCTATCTCGCAAGCCGCTTTGGAGGCCGAATAGGGGTCGTAGCCGCCCAGCTTATCTTCTTCTGTAAAAGCGAGTCCGTTTTCGGGATTTTCATACACCTTATCTGTGGTTATCATCACAGCTACACAGGGCTGCTCTAGCTGCCGTATGGCTTCCAGTACATGCACTGTACCCATGACATTGGTAGCAAAAGTATCTACAGGGTTGTGGTAGCTCCTGCGCACGAGTGCCTGGGCTGCGAGGTGAAATACAAAATCAGGAGCAAAGCGTACGAGTTCTGCCTGCAGTTGGGCAGCATTATTGATATCTGCGATAACAGAGCTGTAGCAAAGCTCATCGCCGTTGATTTGATGGTACAAAGCGTCTGACTGCTCCGGTGCGAGGGCATATCCTTTGACGATAGCCCCAAGGCGGGTGAGCATTTGTAAGAGCCAGGCACCCTTAAATCCGGTATGGCCGGTGAGGAATACCCGTTTACCTTTAAATACTTGTTCTAAGTAATGCATAATGGTGTGGATTGGGAAAAGAATAGGAAAAGAACCTTACCAGCAGCGCCATTGAGCACCTTTCTGCCACATTGCTTCCAATTCTTCTTTTTCTCTGAGCGTGTCCATGCATTTCCAGAAGCCAGTATGCTTATAAGCAGCTATTTGGCTGTCTTGAGCCAGCTGCGCAAGCGGCTGAGCCTCCCACATGATATTATCCATATCGCCTTCGAGATAATGTTTTATTTCCGGCTCGATGACAAAATATCCGGCGTTAATCCAGGAGCCGCTGTCCTGGGGCTTCTCTTCAAAAGACTCGATAATGCCATTATCATCCATTCTGATAACGCCAAATCGGCTGCCGGCTTGGATAGAAGTCATGGTACAGATTTTGCCGGTAGCCTTATGAAAGGCTATAATATCGTTGATATTAGCATCAATGAGTCCGTCGCCGTACGTGAGCAGGAAGGGTTCATTTTGGGTGTAAGGCAAGACCCTTTTGAGCCTGCCTGCCGTCATTGTATCCAGTCCAGTGTCAATAAGCGTTACTTTAAAGGGTTCTGCATAATTATTATGATAGGTAACACTATTGTTTTTGAGGTCAACCGTCATATCTGCGTTATGTAGGAAATAGTTGGCAAAATATTCTTTTATCTGCCAGCCTTTATATCCCAGGCAGATGATAAACTCATCATGGCCGTAATGCGCATAAGTTTTCATGATATGCCAGAGTATTGGCTTGCCGCCAATCTCTATCATAGGTTTGGGTCTCAATTGAGATTCTTCGGAGATTCTTGTGCCTCGTCCGCCGGCAAAGATGACAACTTTCATTACTCAAAAAATTGGTTTAAATAGTGAGCGCTCTTGCTGGAATATTAGTCAACCCCCATATCGTTTTCATTGTCGAAGGTATAGGTAAAAGCCTTTGGATTGATGCTTCTGAGAATTTTGTACACAGCTTTTCCCTGCTGGTAAATTTTGGTGTTGAAGCGGTTGCCCAGGACGATGATGGTGGTGTTTTCGTCAATAAAACGGTAGAATACCGAGTTGTTGCCGTGCCATCTGCCGTTGTGAAATATGAGCTTTTGGCCATTTTTAAAATCGTACATACGCCAGCCGAGGCCATATTTTTTGATACCGCCATTATCGACCGGAATGCCGGAGAATGCCAATCTTAAGGTTTGCTGACTTAAAATCTTATTCTGATAAAGAGCTTGGTCCCAAAGATACATATCTTCTACCGTACTAAAAATGCCTTTGTCGCCGTACACACCATCCTCATGATTGTTGTGAAAGATAGTCCAGTTGGGGTTGTAGCTAATAGATATTGCTCTGTCTGAATAATCGTCTTTAGGGTCGTACACAAATGTGTTTTTCATATTGAGGGGTTCAAAAATGAGCTCCTGCAAGAATTGTTTGAAGGGAATGCCTGAAACTTCCTCTACAATACGGGCCAGTAATGCATAATTGGTATTACAATATTTAAATTTGCTGCCCGGGGTATTGATTAACTTTGGTCTGAAAGTAGCCAAATAGTTTTGCAAATCCAGACTATACATTGGTTCCTTGCTTTTCCAGAGTGGCAATTTGGTAGAAGTATAGTTAGGCAGTCCGCTAGTGTGGTTGAGCAGCATTTTTACGGTGATATTCGGATAAGGGAAGTCCCTAAGATAAGTATTCACCGGAAAGTTGATGTCCAAATATTTATTTTGATACAGCCAAAGTATCGCGGTAGCTGTAAACGGTTTAGAGGTAGATGATAGTTGTGTACTGACCTTGTCGCCGAGCATCATGCCCTTAGAGCGGTCTGCGTAGCCGAAATGACGTTTGTAAATTACTTTGCCTTTATGGCCTATCAATACACTGCCGTTAAAACCCCTAGCTATTTCTCTGGTATAATAATGGTCTAAAGAGTCAATGATTTTTCTGGATACGACAGTGTTGGTATCTGTAAAAATTACACGAGAAGTTGTGGATTCTTTGGCTTGTAGTGTGGGGTTGCTGATTAAAACCGGACTGATGGCAAGTCCTAATAATTTTAGTATTCTGTTAATACTGAACTGCATGTTAATTCTCCTTCCTTGATGGTCAACAAAAAAATACCATCAAAAACATTTGTGTTTGATGGTAGGCTATCGTAAATCAAAATTACAATAATAATTTTAACTAGTTCCGTTAAAGATAGGTTCTGATGTTAAAACTTGTTCAAACCCCCAGGAATTTTAAAATCATTCAGCTCCCAGCTCTAAAAAGATGCTTGCCTGCAGGTCATTCTGTTGGCATTCCGTGTAGAGGAGATTGTAGCCATTTGATGGTCCCGGGATGGCCCATCATTATAGCTTGCCTCCTCGATACCATAGCTCTGCACTAAACCCAGATTACGCATTAGACTCTTTATATAAAATTATTCTTGCTTCTAATCCACTTCAATAGCTCAAAAACCATAATTTATTATGCTTTTTGAGCTATTTTGTGGATTACTTGCCATAATAATTTTCTTTTAAATTCCTAATGCGTAATCTGGGCTAAAAGTTGGACTCCTGCCAGGCCTGAAAGCAATAATACAGCCTGTCGGCGCGGCATGAGGTTACAAATGGTCAATCTCGGCTTTTACAAAGACTTTGACATCATCAATAAACTCATAATAGATCTGATTCAAAGTGTAGAAATTTGTGACTAAAGTTTGGAAAGCAGATTCCGCGTCAATTTCCAGATGCTTGGCACGATGTACTAATCCGCCAAATGATTTTTTGATACCTTTTAGGGTTCTATATTGATACAGCCAGTTATTAGCACTCATCTGTGCAAACACTGGTTGGAAAGCATCCGGCAGCAGGTGTAAATACTGTGCTAATGTATGATAAGTATCTTCTGTGAATTGGAGCAAAGCGGCCTCGCTCTCAAAGCATTGCGGGTCATTCGCAATAAAATGGTCAAACATGCTGTCCACAAATGCTCCGGCATACAGTCTGTAGTCTGGCCTGAAATAGGTTTTACATTTAGTGGTGGCAGGGTGCGCATCGGTGTAGCTATCGATTTTTCGATGTAGCATCACTCCTTGCTGAATGCCTTCGGGGAGTGCGCTTAGCGCTTCATTACCCCTCACATAGTCGCCAATCATATTGCCTGCCAGCAGTTCCGGATGTCCGAAAGATAGATATGCGTGTCCTAAGTAATTCAAAATATAAAGATTAAGAGATTATCGGTTTTGGGTTAAGAAATTATAATCGGTAAGCAGCTCCTCAAAAAAGATATAGCTGTCGCCACTTATATTTTCGATTTCAAGAAACTGCATGATTCTAGCTTCTACTTTGCTAGTGTACTCATCCAGCTCTTTTGTTCTTTTTTGTTGCAGCAGTTTATTTAAGGCATTAATATCTCGGTCGGAAAGTTTCAGTACCTCTGGATATTTGGGAGTATATCCGGATTGGGTAGATACCGGCACAAAAATTGTTTCAAAGATATCAGCTTTATGTTTGGTATTGACCACAACTGTATGAGCAGCCAGGTCTGCAATTCTTTTACCTTTATCATTGATAAACATACAAATGATATCCGGAATGCAAATTACGACATGAAGTATTAAAATCCAGATATAAAAGTGGTATACGATATAAAAGGCCACCAGCGGAAACATTAAGTTTCCGAATGAGAGCATCCATCTCAGCACGCATTGGCTCGTACTGGCGGCATGACCATTCTCTGAAATAACTTTTACGCCCATTAGTCTTTTGCCAATTGTTTGCCCATGAAAGAAATTTTCTGCGATAAACTGGTAGGCGTAGAGGGGGAGGTACAATACGAAGAAGCCAAGCCAGTCCAGACCCATGTAATTGGATGAATGTAAATCAAATACAGTAAGGGTCAAGATTAATACATACAAACACCCCACTACTATATCAATTAAATGCGCTAAAACACGCTTTCCGGTAGAGGCAAGACTAAATTCCAGCTCTATATTGAAAGGGGTTTGGATCTGGAGTACATTCATCGTCCGAAGCTATTTTTGGGCATTAAATGAAGTCATGACTACCATATTTACAATCTGCTGAACAGAGCTTCCCAGCTGTAAGATTTGTGCCGGTTTGTTAAGCCCCAGCAAAATTGGTCCAATTATTTCAAATTCTGCTAGTTCCTGCAAAAGATTGTAAGCTATGTTTCCCGCTGCCAGATTGGGGAATATTAGCGTATTCACGCCTCCGGCTACCAAATCAGAGAATGGATAGTTTTCTCTGAGCACTTCGGTGTTAAAGGCTAGGCCTGCCTGAATTTCCCCGTCAATAATCAGTTCAGGTTTTCGTTCCTTGGCTATACGAGCCGCTTCGCCCATTTTTCGGGCTTCCGGTGTGGCGCTGCTGCCAAAGTTGGAATAAGAAAGCATAGCAATCCTGGGGGGAATATCAAATCTCTCCACCTCTTCGGCTGCCAGCAGCGCTATTTCGGCCAATTCCTCGGCTGTAGGGTTGAGGTTAACCGTAGTGTCGGCCAGGAATAGCGGCCCTTTGGGTGTGAGTACAATGTACATACCGGCTACCAGAGACACCCCCGGAGCCTTTCCGATTGTCTGCAAGGCAGGCCTTATTGTTTCCGGATAGCTACGAGTGAGCCCGCTTATAAAGCCATCAGCTTCACCATTAGCTACCATCATGCAGCCGAAGTAATTGCGCTCGCGCATTATTTTCTTTGCTTCGTAAGCATTCATTCCCTTGCGCGGTCTTGCTGCAAAAAACTGTTTACCATATTCCACCCTTTTCTCCATGGCAGCTTCACTTCTGGGGTCTATGATAAGCGGATTTTTAAGGGTGATATTATTTTCCTCTATCAGAGTTTTGATTCTTTGTTCATTACCCAGTAGAATAGGATAAGCATAGCCCTCTTCCTCTACCACCTGTGCCGCTTTGAGCACTTTGGCATTATCTGCTTCGGCAAAGACAATACGTTGCGGGTCTTGTTTGGCTTTAGCGCTTATCAGCCTCATTATAGTATTACCTATACCTAGTCTTTCATTAAGCTCAGCTTTATACTGCTCCAAATCGGCAATAGGGTGGCGTGCTACTCCCGAGTCCATGGCGGCCTTGGCCACAGCGGGGGCTACCGTTTCTAATAGTCTGGGATCTAATGGCTTGGGAATGATATAATCAGGACCGAAGCTCAGAGTTTTTAATCCGTAAGCTTTGGTAACCATTTCCGGGACGGGTTGTTTGGCCAATGCCGCCAAAGCATAAGCCGCGGCTATTTTCATTTCTTCGTTAATACCGCTTGCTCTCACATCGAGTGCGCCACGGAATATGAATGGGAAACCCAGAACATTGTTCACTTGATTCGGATAATCACTGCGGCCGGTAGCCATAATGATATCGGGTCTGGTAGCCGTAGCTTCCTCGTAACTGATTTCCGGAGTGGGATTGGCCATAGCAAAAACTATCGGATTAGGAGCCATGGCCCGTATCATGTCCTGGGAGAGAATATTACCTGCACTAAGTCCGATGAAGACATCTGCATCTTTCAGCGCCTCAGCCATGCTTATATTAGCTATATCTTGAGCAAAAAAGAGGCGACTCTCGTCCAGATCTTTTCGTTGAAAATTGATAACACCGTCTACATCAAACATGGTGACATTTTCCTTGCGAACGCCCAGATTGAGGTACATTCTTGTACAAGCGATGGCGGCGGCGCCGGCACCACTTACCACCATTTTTACCTTTGAGATGTCTTTCCCTACTATTTCTAAAGCGTTGAGGAGAGCAGCACCAGAGATTATTGCCGTACCATGCTGGTCATCGTGCATGACAGGTATAGAGAGTTCCTCTTTCAGCCGGCGTTCTATCTCAAAACATTCAGGTGCTTTGATATCTTCCAGGTTAATGCCCCCAAAAGTAGGCTCGAGCGCTTTTACGACCTGAACAAACTCATCAATACTTTTGGTATTCAGTTCTAAGTCGAAAACATCTATATCTGCAAAAATTTTAAAAAGCACCCCTTTGCCTTCCATCACCGGTTTGCTGGCAGCGGGGCCGATATTGCCGAGTCCTAAAACAGCGGTGCCATTACTGATAACGGCCACTAGGTTGCCTTTTGCAGTATATTTATATATGTCATCCGGATGCTCTTTTATTTTAAGGCAAGGCTCAGCGACACCAGGGGAGTAGGCCAGCGATAAATCTCTTTGAGTTTTAGTGTTTTTAGAGGGTACCACTTTGATTTTGCCGGGTCTGCCTTGTGCGTGATAATCAAGCGCTTCTTGCTGCATACTACTTTTATTGTCCATACTCATCTTTTACATCGTGGGGTAGTAAAAAGTTTAACAGCTTCAAATTTAACAATTTGAAGCTGTTATTCGATAAATAAAGTGTTAACAAGAAACTATAATCCGTAAGTCTTAACGATTTTATTATTATCATTAAATACGAAGCGCACTTTTGATAATATGCGTTTTTGTTTTTCGTCTTTGAGGGAGAAGTAAGAATAGGTGCTCATTACATCATAGGTATTGGGTGCTACCTTTTTAACGCGTACGTTTTGATATTCATTGTTTTCACTATTGCTCCAAGTTTCTTCATAGCGAGCTCTTAATTCTTCATAAGTAGGATAGTTGATATCCCAGTAGCGCTCCATATTGGGGTCAAAAAAGGCATATATTTCATCGAAGTTTCTTTTCGATTCTACGAAAAAAAAATCCTGAATTGCTCTGGCATTAATCTTGTCCGCTTCTGTTTCTTCTTGTTCTTTAGGTTGTATTGGGGTGGAAACCGGCTCAGGTACTACCACATTTAAATTTGCCGAGTCGGTGGCTTTGACAGCGGCGGAGACACTAGGTTCCACCTTGTCCAGCTGGTACCAATAAAATGCGGCGGCAGCTAGGATAATAAGAATCAGCGTTGCCAATAACCAACCCTTGCCCTTAACGCCATCAGTATTTTCGGTAGATGCTGATGCAGGACTGGTATAGTGCGATGGGGCAGAGTAGCCCGGATGCTTAGGGATATTTACTTTGGGCAGTACTTTCTGGGGTGCAGCGGGCATGGCCGGGGTGACCGGAGTAGCTGTTCCCGTGTTGGTAACCGGGTTTTGATATCTGTTCAGGCTTAGAAATTCTTCTTCATACTTTTTTGCAGTAATTGTATCCAGGTTCCAATGGCGGTACAGTCCGTTCAAATGTATTATCGTATCATTATCACTTAGCCCGGTCCAAGAATCGAGCAGCTCTTGTGGAGCGGGTTGGTTAAGTCTTTTACGATAAAGAAAGGCGATGTATGCAACTATATTATTTCGATTAATCATGTTCAGTTCAATAGTGGTAAACTTGTTCCTAGTGGCTTAGTTTTCGCAAAATTAATATTCCTGCGCGTACTTTGCGAATGTTATCATGTCATTTTCGTCGGTTGCAGCGTAATACTCGAGAGGGATGCCATTACAGCTGTATAGATAATAGCGGCCATTTTGTTTCTTGAAAAGTATGTTCTCCTTGTTAAAAGGTCTTAAGGAATAATCTATAGCATTTTGATACAAAAATGGTTGTGGTGCTGCATACTCTTGTGTGTCGGGGTTACCGGAAAAAATATAGTAGTTGCCATCCGAAAGCATGGCCACTACCTGAAAAACGTTATTTCTTGCCTGATGACGAACAATGCTCGTGAAATTTTTGTTCTTGTTATCGCAAGCATTTACAATGAACAAATCCTGTAGCTCCGAGGCGAAGTTCAGACTGCCTACGACTACCTTTCTATATGGTGCAGTGAGCACATTGTTTTCGTGTTTTACATTATTGATAGCTTTAAATGCGTTTCTGAAAATGATAAACTGTTTTTCATTTTCAATGAGATAGTTTTCATTGACATATCCAAAGGACTCTTTTTTTCTAAACAGATAATCTGCAAATTTGGTAGTGTCTAAAAGCACCTGTCTACACTGGTACACTTTATCACCCACTGTAATGGGATATCGTTTTTTTCCGGTGGTACGTAAAAACGAGACAGAATGATCTCTGGCAAAAATATCCATCCTGCCTATAATTTTACCTTTATAGTTTCTG
This sequence comes from Edaphocola sp., assembly GCA_035304405.1. Lineage (GTDB taxonomy): Bacteria > Bacteroidota > Bacteroidia > Chitinophagales > Chitinophagaceae > Edaphocola. Next base: position 11,404 of record DATGQB010000204.1, on the reverse strand, counting down.
ATACTCACATTGTCTGTGGTTACATACACGAAGGGCAATTGTTTGAATTGCTGATATTGGAAAAGAACGTAAGCAATTGCAGCGACGAAGACCAATAAAAGAAACCACGCGAATTTATATCCTCCCTTTTTGGGTTTAGCTGCCGTTGTTGGGGCCTCAGTAAAGATGCTTCCTGATTCCACCTGCGGGGTATAAGAAATGCTGCTATCATCCGGTGTGTCGATTGAAGCCTCGGAGGGTGCCACTTCCGCTTGTTTAAACATTAAATCACGCTCATACTCTTTCAGTATCCCTTGCATTTGCGGTTCATCTAGACCCCAGGAAGCAAATAGCTGCCTGAGATGAAGACGGGCTTCCTCATCGCTTAGGTTGCTCCAGCTTTCAAGCACATCAGGCTCCGCTTGTTTTCCTAAGCGCTTTTCATACAAGTATGAAATGATATCTGTAATATTTTGTCCGGTTACGTTCATGATTTTAGTTGGTTGTTTTATCCACTGCTTTTATGAGTACATCATTGGGCACGGCTACCATATTGTTTTTTATTTTGAATCTGCCGATTACCACATTGTTGTAGGTATCGCTGCTGATTTCGAATTGGTGCTTTTGGATTTTTAGCTCCAGCAATGCTTCATTGCCGTTATAAAAGTCGTGAGCCAGCGTATTGGCATCTTTAATCCTGACTACCAATAAGTCATTATTGACATTAGTTGCCACGTACGGATGGTAGGCTTTCTGTATGAGATGCGTAAAAGTGTCTAGATTCATCCAGACATAATGTTGATGTCCGAAGTCCGAATCGGCTTGAATGCTAGCCGTATCAGCAGGAAGATTGCTGGTGCTTTTTTGCACCATAAGCGTCACTCCCACGGCGAGTAAGACAGCTAGAGCGAGCAGTATTATTTTACTTTTTATGGTCTGCATAGTTGGTGTAAAACTAGATAATTAAGGGAGCATGAATGATTCGAAATTATTTGTTGAAATAATGACGAAGTGAATTTGAGTTCATGCTTAAATCTACAATTTCCTGTAACAAGTTCCAGTCGAAATCTCCGGTGCTGTCGGTGGCAAAATACCATGCATAAGTTTTTGCTTTTCCTACATTGCTTGGGATGCTTAAATCTTTGTCCGTCACAATGAGTATCAGACGTCTGGAGCTCTTAGCCTTAGCCGTTTGTTCGTTTATCGTACCCGTCTTCGCGTAAAAATAGAAGTTCGGATATTTGTTTTTCAGCACAGACAACCGGCGTGCGGTACCATTAGCACCAAAAATAACATCGCTCATGCCCTGGAATATGTTTTTTGCCATAAACACATCAAACAATCCCACTTCGTTCCAGGAAGAGTCTACAGTCCACCAGCTCAGGCTATCGTATTTTGGCGTGATGCCGAGTCTGAAATTCTTGTCCTGTTTCACCATTGACATATACATCTGCAGCATCATGAATGGTGTGACTCTGTAAGGGTAGCCTCCCAGCGTGGCAGTTTTTAGGCCCAGGTTAAAGTTTTGGTGGATTTCTTCAGAAGCCCTTTCAGACTGAAGGAAGAATGATTGCTCAGGGAATCCCCAAAGGAATCCTGCACTTTTGTTCCGGTCCAGACTTTGATACAGTGTAGAATCCACAAAGCTAACCCTGTCGGTACTAGTGGGTAAACCATCTTGTTTATCCTTGTCTTTAGTGCGCAGATTTAGATTCTGTTCAAAGCCGTTTGCTAATAATGAATTTTCATTACCAAAGAATGAAAGGGTAGTTTTGCTACGGTCTGTTGCCGGCCAGTTACCTTTTTTCTTTTCAAGATTGGGCAGATAATACTGTTGGCCCATAAAGAAAACTACCGGAAAATCGTTGTTTTCTTTGCCCCGATTGCTTTGTAGCAGATGCGCAAGACTGTAACTTTTACCGTCAAAAAAATCTTCTTTGCGGTATGAGCCCAAGAACATGATCAGAGATTGGTAGAAGTTGCTCGATACCTCAATATATTTGGGAAGCGTGAGATAGTCAAAATAATGTTCATCGTTCTTCCAAGGTTTGAGCAATTTATATCCTGCATAGGCTTCAAGTTCCGGAGCCGTAAAGGGCTGCATGATTAATGCTTCCCAGCCCGCATTGACCTGCGAAGCTACAGCCGCCGCAGTTAATGGTTTTACCGAAGAGCCCGGTCCCAAAAACAGATTGAGCAGATTGCGGTTGCCCCATTGGTCTCTTTCATTTTTCGCATTGGAATAGAAAAACTGTTGTTTTTGCAGATTATACAGGGCTGCCTCATTATTAGGATCAAGAATCTGCCTGTTGGTGACAAAATCTGCCATGAATCTTACATTACCATCTCCATCGGCGGCGATGGCACTGAAGTTATATTTCTTGTTTTTTCGCTCACGGAAACGTTCTGCATTATTTATCCTGTCTTGCACATCTTTGGCCAGCTGATAGTCCAGAGTGATGAGCACATCCTTTTGTAAGTCCTGACTGTTACTGTAGGCCGACTTGATAGCATTGGCAAAATTGTATATCCAGAAGTTATTAGTGCGTAAGGGATAAATAATCTTATACTTCCCGTTTACCCACTTGTTCATGGCAAAGCGGTTACCCGCCGTTCTGAAGCTAAGGCTGTAGGTGCGATCTTTATGATAGATTGTGGCTAGGTCGTCATGCTCAATGGTACTGACAAAGGATGTAGCACTTTGTTCAATATTCTTTTGTGCATTTTTATACACATACACAGAGGTGCTGTGCTTGATGCTATTGTTCAGGTTGAGCAGTCCCACACTCTGCTGGGTATCCCCAAACCAAGAGCCTGGAAGCAATGCAAACTGGAGGTTGCGACTGACATCATGCATGAAATAGGGTAGCTGTACGGTTTGGGTCTTATTGTTAAATGACACCAGGGCAGTTTGCACATCTGTATGATACAATATTTCTCCAATAGAACCATTCCATATCTTACGGCTTTCCACAGGAGGCAGTTCCAGATATAGGTTCTTATTATAAACAGAACTATATCTGCCATTATCGTAAATCATAAACAATGGATTGCTTAACTGCAGCGCCGAAGAAGGCTGAGCAATAAGATTTTCCAGAATACTGCGGGTGTATTTGTCTTTAACCACCTCATCTTTTAGATGTCTGAACGCATGATGCTCGGATAGTACGCTGATAAGCTGAGCATAGCTTGGGCGCACTCTCTTGCTTTCTAAGCTGTCTTGAATCTGCTGTAGAATATTATTGAGGTTTATGTCAATATGCTCCTTAGTAGTATCCATCACTACAGAGAAGTTTTTATTATTCAGTTCATTTTGCTTCACCGTGCTCAAGGCAAAGGCAGCTATGATGCCAAAGAAAAACAAATATTTGATGGCATTGTTGCGTAGGTTAATTTGGAATGCATGGTGCATTGTGGGTCTTTGAATTAAAGTAAATCCAAAGAGAATCAAAGGCACGAGCACTGAAATACGGCTGGTTAGGCTTAGAAATGGGAAGTCTTGCCCAAAAAATACAAACCTATTGGTAGCCGTAAGCCATACAAATAATGCAATGGTAAAAAGCATTATGAGCGGAATGAGGCCGGCATAGGAATCCAGGTCTCTGGGTTTACCTTTGTCTGTGGGTACTAAGTGTACTCTGTAAGCGATGAGGTATAAGATCAGCGGCAGCAGAAGCAATACCAAAATCTCATACATCACCAGATTGCCCATTTCGCTGATGATATATCTGGCCACCACCACATCTCTGGTCTGAGTAGAGTAGTCAACCCCCACCCGGGAGTGCGGGCGTGTGTTGATGGTAAAACGATTGTCGTAGTCCTTGCTGATATATGAATTGATAAACCATTGGTTCTCGGCAGTCTCAATAATCTTTCTGGTCTTAAAGGATGTGTATTCATTGTCCTGCATCAACTCGCTAATGGGCTGCACAATGATGGAGGCTCTATACTGCACATGCTTTATGACGTTGTTTATCTGATGGTCCACCGCATTTCTGCCTGCCGGAATCAGCATGATTAATATCCAAAGGCCGACACCAGCTTGCACCCCTTTTAAGAGTTTCTTCTTTTCTGAATATAATATACTTACAATGAGTAATCCTAGCAGCAATGCAGCCGTAATTACCCACAATTTGTAAGTGAGCATGTAATAAAACAGTGATTTTACAGAGAGCGTGGTCAGATATACGATAAGTGCCGTGAAAGCATATATCCAGTAGTTGTGCGGCTTGTATAGCATCCTTTTGATACTATTCTGTTCTCTGTCTAAAGGCTTCTTAAGGAAGTTGATGAAAATATTCTTCAACAAAATAAATAATGCGAATAGAATGGCGAACCCCCTGTCGCAAAGCGCAAAAAAGGCCAAAGTAATAGTGGTAATTACAAAGGTTGGGTTATTGAAAAGATAATAGAAATATGCTTTTAGTTGAATCAATATTTTGGACTCCCCCGGTTTTATAGCAAGAGGCCGGTAGGTAAAGAAGCGATTGCACAATTTGGCGTAATACCAATACCCTGCAAGTGGTATCAATATGGAAATAATTCTGGTTAAAGCCTCAATATGCAACAGGTGTTTGTTGAGGAAAAACAAGATAAGGTTTACCAGCGTGAACAAGGCGTAATGCTTATTGATACCCTGAGGGTTGCTTACATCAATCCCGAAATAACGATGTAGCCTTAAGTCATCAATCTTATTAGTCCATTGACGGTAAATGATGATGCCCAGGACAAAAACTAGTGTCCATATCAGCGTGAGTGGTATAGGTAGGTTGATGCCCAGATTAAAGTCAAAATTAATCAAGGTATTTTCCAACTCGTGTTTCGTAATGTTGTCCAGAGGAGGGAAAGTGGCTACTCTCCAAAACATAATGTATCGTATAGCCAGCAAAACCATTATAACCGATAGTATGACAGGCTCTATACGATCAATACGTTTTCCGCCAAAAAATAGGCTGAGCATCACAAAAGCAATATAGGTGACCGCCAGATACCCGATGGATTTGGATACACTGAATCCATTCTGAGAAAAATCTCTGAGATCAAAGAGGTAATGTACGGTATTTTCTGCATTGGACAGGGCAAAACGATTGTCATTTATCTCAGTATGTTTGTCTCCATTTTTATTGTCGGTCACTCCTAGTGCCAGAGGGGTATTCGGCCCGCCTGTAATATAGTCAATCGTGCCGGCAACACTTTCCTTTACTTTTAGATTATATGTAGTAAAGTGAAAGCCTTCCTGCAAATTGTTATCAATAATGTCATCAAAATTATTGGTGATGAAGCGTATGTTTTTATCTCCTCTTGACTGCGCTCCCGGACTTCTGAGCATATAAGTGTTGGGATAGTCAAAAATCAATGCCATATTGGCTTTGGAGCGCTTGTTGTAGGCAGTAAGGTCCACCTCGCTCAGATGGAGAAGGCGCTTGGCATTATTAAAGCCAATATAGAATTTCTGATGCAGCGCCACCAAGCTTTTGTTCACGGCTTTAAATGGCACCTGCCGGCCCGCTACGAATAGTTGGTAGCCATTATCCTGAAAGGGCTTGTCGGGAAAGAGGGCATAGTCTTTTTCAGTTTCGTTACGGTTTACCAGTAAGTAGGAGCTGCCTAGTTCCGTTAAAATAGCTTCAAGTACTTGATAGCTCTCATTGCGGTTAGATTGGAAGGTTTCATTATCCAGAAAGAGGTTGAATAGGCTCATACCCTTAGCCAAAGGTCTGCCTGTGATGAGTAGTTCATCGCTAAAAGGCGCTTGAACATTAAATTCACTCAGTAGCTCGGTGTCATTACTATTTAATTTTATCCGATAACTGACTTCAGCTTTTGGGCTTCCCATCAAGCGTTGCAAGATATTGTTTGATTGCTCTTCAATATCCACATCAATTTGGTTCAGCTTATTGCGAATACTGAAGCTATTGCTGATACCTGCGTCCAGAATATTATTAATCAGCTTTGATTTTTTCGCCTCCTCATCTACTACCACTACTGGTTGGTAGAAATTATAAAAAGTTAGCTCGGCAGTATGGTCATCCCTTTTGCTGATAGCGATACTTGCATCGCGCTGGCTAGAGTCTTCTGTAATAGGTGTTACAGTGAGCTGAGTGTTAAATGCAATGCCGGTATTGCTCAGTCCATGGTATTCATTATTGGTGTACCATGGTCGTTCGCCGGTGGGGTTAAGCGTGAAATAAACTCCTGCACAGGTGCTGAGAAATACGATTGTGAGCAAACTTACATTTAGCACAGCTTTCCACTTCTGGTCGAAAGCAATCATTTGCTCGATGCGGATATCGCCCTCTTTGAATTTACGGAGACGTGAGGTGATGATATTTTCAAGACCCAGTTTCGCAGTAAAGAAAAGCAGGCATGCGATAATAGCGATACTCAGCATCCAGCTGATGACGCTACCATAAATGATATTAATAGCTATGATGGCTGCTATGGGTATTCCTATGAGCAGAAGTTTTTTCATATTTTAGAGGTTCTTCAGTTTATAGCCTTTTACAATAGACTCTCCCAATCCCTCCACGCCATTATCTTGCAGGAGTTCGATGAGCACACGCAGATTTGCAGGTATCTGGTCTATTGGAGTGTTTCGGTCTATCACCGGAAATTCCTGGGTAGGGGCAAGATTTCCGGTAATCAACTGGATGTTAGCATCATCAAATTTGAGCTTTTTTTGCACTTTGACTCTAGTGATGCTGGAGAGCTGCACCATGGCAAGATTAAGATATTTTACAATCTCGCTCTTGTTTCCCCGCTCCAATGCTTCTTGCAAGGGCAATATGATTTGGTCAAACACTGCCTGATAGTAATACAAGTCCCCTTCCAGCAGTCTTTGTACTTTTTCGGCTTGTGCTCTGCTGCGCTCTTTACTGAGTTCGAGCTCTTCTTTTAGTTGACTAATCAGTTTTGTGCTACCGGCATCGGTTTGGGCGGCATCAGTAGCGACGCCCGTTGTAGGTTCGGACTTCACTACAGGCTCTGGTCTGTGCTGTACTGCGGGAGCATGCGTCACCGGCGTTTTTTGTTTGGTGGCTCGGCCAATCAGTAGCCCAATTATTAGTGCTGCGACGCCGGCCAGAGCTGTCCATAGCCAGTTGGTCTTGGCTGGTTCTATGTTTACCTCACTCAGGGGTTGGGCGCCTTCTTCTTCATGAATAGCATCAAACTCATCCGAATTTACAGGTTTAATAATGAGTTTTTGCTCGTTCATTTTAGAGGCAACGTCCAGAAGTTTAGCAATAGGTGTTGCGCCTGCTTGCTCTGCAAGGGTATGAGCAAGCTGCTCGGCGTTAATGCCGAGCAGCTCATATATTTTTGTGCTATCCGACGCATTGGCCAGCGTGATGGTATTGTTCTCTTTTTTGAGCACAAAGCTATCCACCTGGTTCCCTTTTTGGATACGTACTACATCTTCCTTTACAATTACCGCTGCAGTTCCCTGAAAGTTATGAATGTCGAGGCTACCGGCCTCCCGGTTAATTTGTGCCCACCCTGCAAGACTTGCCAGTAGAAGCGGGACAAGGAATAGGGATTTATTCATTGTAAATGATTTTATGCTTTTTCGATATTTTAGAAATATTGTGGCCCCTTCGGTTTGTTTACATTTGGCGTATGATTATTACCGGGAAGGGGTGGCATTAGCGGTGCACGTTTTATATCTTCCCTCTTTAAGCTAAAGATATGCTGAGCATCGATATAGTTAGGAAATAGCGAAGGTACCACCATGGCCATTTCGGCTTTGTTTTCATCGTATATCTCCGACAATGGTAAAATATTTCTTACAACTCCATTTTCCAGCTTTCTTACCAGGTATCCATAAGGAGTGAATACGATATCGGCATCTACATTATGGCTCAGGTTGTCAAACAAGCTACTGCTGCCTATTTTGAATCTTTTAGAGCCAATCATTATCTGACTATGGGTGAGTGTGTTGTATGCCAGATGCTGTTCTGTGTCGAGTACCGCTTTAGCAGATTCAATATCGTTCAGTTCATTGAAGAAAATATTGAGCAAACGATTACCCAAACCTACTTTAGGCTTGTGCTCCTTAGTAGGTGCAGCGGCTTTTACATCCTTTTTGTCTGGTTCGGGCAATATTATCTGTATCGGATAGCCAATACGTTCAGCATTGAGCCTTACAGTGTTGTTAAATACACCTTTGACGCATACATCTTTCAGCTCGTTACTGCCCAGGGTGTGGATTCGGGTTTCGTGTACATCCAGCTTACGCATTATGGCCGCACGCATTTCTTGTTCCAGCATTTTGAACATAAAGCCTCTACCGGTCAGAATTACACCTTTGCATTTCCAGTTTTCTGCATTGTCCTTGACTAGTTTCAAATTGCTTACAGTTCGCTCTGCTATCAGGTTGCAGGTTTCTTGGATATAGCCATAAAAATCACTAATGTTTTCCACCTGACGCAGGAGGTCTATCAGTGTGGTAATGTCGGAGCCGGATTCTGTTATGTTTCTAAAATTATAGTCTCCGGATTGCGCCTCAGTCCACTGCGCAGTGGCATACATAGGTTGGTTGCTAAAGTTGTATTTCAGGCGCTCCAGTTCGCTATAGAATTTATTTTTCACGTCCAGGTTGGCATCCGTCAGGTTGCGCAGTATTTGCTCATTGATAAATTTATAAGCAGCCTGCTGATTCGAAGCATTGGCCCGTATGTAATGTATTACTGTTTCAAAAATGGCAAAGGTTATCATATTGCCAGCACCGGCAAAGCCATTGCGATAGCTAGGTTTGATATTGAAGATATTGTCTTTGCCCGTACGGATGATTGAAAAGTCGGTTGTTCCTTTTCCTGCGTCTATTATGATATAATCGCTGTCTTTTTGGATATAGACATCGCTCTTGTTGATATAGCCGAGAAAAGAGGCGTCACTTTCAGAAATGGTGAGTACTTCCCAGGCCAGAATTTTGCCTTTATATTCTTTGGTGGCAAAGTCTTCAAAAATAAGGTCCAGCAGGAGCTGTGTATTTCTTATGTCTTGATGGTCGTAAATATTAGGTACCAGCAGCACAAAGCGAATCATCCTTTGTACCTGCCCATATTTTATAAACTCTTTTTTTAGAAAGGATTCTACTATCACCCTGAGGATGCTGTTGTAGGTCTTATTCTTAATTTCCGACAGGCTCACATTCACCTCATAACCCTCTTTGGTAATATTGAAATTAAGCCCACCAAAGGCATCCACATATTTGTGGGTAATTTTGAGGTTAGGAAGCTGATGGTAGCGATTCTGTGTCAGGGTGGCGTAGCCTTCCTCTCTGCTGGAGCTGTTAACCAGCATCTTCAGGTTTTCAGAAAGGTCCTGTATAAAGAGTTCTTTCTCGATATCTTCATAGTCCCCGCTTAAATCTTCTTTCAGGAAGAAAATAGATTTGTAAAAGCTGGTATTAGGCTCCTCCTGAAAGTAGGTTGAGCGGTCATCTTTTGCTATCCAGCCTTTAGCCTTGTGATAAGAATATATGTTCTTAAACAGATGCTCATGTTCCGGCTTTTTCTCCTGGTAGGTGAATAGTTTTTGATAACGCTTCACCGCCATTTGGCTAGATTCAGATCCAAAGTCGAGTCCCAGACCTATAAAATGTTCTGGGTGCGCAAAAGCCAGCAGGTATGTGCCTTCATATCTGCTATCCTTGTGCTCAAAAATAATTTTCACTTCCAGTTGTGGCAGGGGCTTATCTAAGAGTTGATCCAGATTCGCCTCGAGACTCGCCGTAATGTGCAGCGCACCGTTGTCAAAAGTGTTGGCATGAATGCTTAGCGCCCCCTGGTAGGAGCCTATCACGCTGCTATTAGAATTGATGCCTGGTGTTTTCGCTTTTTCTTGCTTTTTGGAGGGGCGGTAGCTTTCCAAATCGTCATAGGTGAGTGCTACATTAGTTTGTTGTGCTGTTTCAGTAGTAGCAGCAGGCGTATTGTCCTGCGGCTTTAAATATATGCTCAGGCACTGCCCGTTCAATTCAAAAACGGGACGAAGCGATGCTATGGCAACGTCTTTTGTGTCGGGTATTAAGGTTTTTAATATGCTGTCACTCAGAATACTAAGGATACTCACATGCACATTTTCGTTCAACTCCACGATATATTTTGGAGCCTTGCCACCTTGGTGAGGTTGCAGCGACAGATTGATTTCCCTTCTATCGTTTATGATTACGGGTAAAATGAAATAATTCATGCCTTTTGAATACTGTTTTAAACTGTTCAGGTTCTGATAAATTGTCGGTTTACTATAAAAAAAACAGTCGCCGATATTGATACGCAAAATACATATTTGTTTAGAATTGCGTGAGTTTAGTTGGTTAAAATATCACTTAGACGTCTTTTGAAGTTCTTTTTTAACCCATTTTAAACAGCGTGGGCATATGAAGTTCGTTAGTGGTAGTTTTTCATTTATCAGGATTAATAGAGCATGCTCTGCAGCTCGCTTCTAGTACCTCGGTGTTGTTTTGAGGATTGGGTTAAGCTTTAGGGTTGATGTTACATTCCGGGGCAGGGCAACAAGTCTAAAATGAGTCGAGGGCCACCCTATGGGCGGCCCTCGACTTTAAGGAACCAAGACAATTGCTTTAGTCTTGTTTGTTGAACTTGCGCACCGTATTACCGTGGTCTGTTTCGATATAGATGAAATAGTTGCCTGCGCTCAGGTTACTCACATCTACAGATTGTTTTTGGGTATTGCTACCACCTTGTTCAATCAAAGTTTGACCAATGGTATTGACTACTCTTATTTTTCTGATATTGTTGTTGGTCTCTGCAAGTTCTACGTTCAGGCTATGCTGTGTAGGCACCGGATAAATATTTACATTCACTTCATCTGCATCTACAAATTTAACTCCTGTTAGTAAATCCACATAAATGAGCAGGGAAGTGTCTCTCACGCTACATTCGTTGGATACTGTAAGTGATACCAGATAATTTCCACTTGCCGCATAGATGTGAATCGGAGTGGCTTGTGTAGAAGTATTACCATCACCAAAATCCCAAAGGTATTCATTCACCAGTTGCGGATTGAGTGGGAAGAAATCCACTCTACCTACTTGAATTTCAAACTTAGGTACAAAGGTGAATCCATCAATCGAAACTGGAGGGTATTCAATCACTTCCACATCGTCGCTGGCACTACAGTTGTATTCGTTAGTAACGGTTACGGAATATGTGCCACCTTGGTTGACAGTGATTTGTTGCGTGGTATCACCGGTGCTCCATAAGTATGTAGCGCCAGGGTTAGCGGCATCAAAAGTCAGGGCAGTGTTTTCACATACCATGGTATCATTACCCAGTTCTACAACCGGCAATGGATTCACAACTACTACAGCACTATCTTCAATGCTACAGTTATAGTTGTTGGTAATCGTTACGGTGTATGTACCGGCTTGGTCTACAGTCAGAGACTGTCCGGTGCTGTT
>DATGQB010000203.1:0-5996 GCA_035304405.1 Edaphocola sp. | reverse complement strand
GATGCTGCGCACTTGCGGATACTGCATGCCATAGCAATGCAATCAGAATTGGTAAAATTCGTTTCATATAGCAGTGATTAGGGTGTTTAAAGGTAATGAAAATATTTTATATAATTTCATTGGTTCCCTAAGTGGGTTTATTCTTTCGTTGTAGGACTTGCCCTTGGAGTGCATTTGTTTTAGCGCTGGCTTCGGTCAATCTGTAAAAATGCAGCATGCGTGCTCATCACTCTTTTTCAAGCAGGCTTGTATCGATTGAAATTTTGTATTAGCATTGAAGCTTATTTTCGGGCATGGGGTGTATTAGGAATGAAGCATCTAGAAGAGAAAGAAAATCTGGTTTCGCTCAGTGAAAGCTGAGGGTAAAACCAGATTTTGGATATTAGTGCTAAAGAACACTTAGGACATTAAAATATTGATGGCATTTTTACCTTCGCAGCAAATCAGGTCAAGAATAGAGCAGTCGGGTATAAAGCCGATACTGTCTTCAAACACCTGATAATAATGAGGCGCAGTTTCATCTAAAAGTTTGGGATGGATAATCTGTCTCAAATCTCCCATACCTTCCGGCGATATTGCATTATAGCTTTCGGTTTCCAGAATCCTCAGCGGATTGCCCAGAAATCGGTTGGCCCATAGGATGGTAGATTTATTCCAATCATAGAGTGATAAATCCTGTCTTTCGAAGAAGGGGAGTAGTTGGTAGTCAATGAACTCAAAAAAAGGAGCATTTCCCATTATAGTCTGCAGGCTACGCCAATGATTTTTTTGCCAGTCTTCGGCAAATGAAATCATCGTTTCACGCATAGGTGCATGTTGATTTCTGCCTTTTTGTAAGGGGATACTCAACATCATTCTACCTTGCTTGCTGGCGAGATAGTAACGATTTCTATAGCTCATTTTTTGGTAGGGCTCATGAGGATCCAGCCATATCGTTCCGTACTCCAGTACTTTTCGCCACCAGCTAATAGGTGGAAAAGGGAGGGCAGCAGCTATGCAGCCCTCCCTTGCCGGTATTATTTCTTGATTATGCTCCATGTATTAAATCGACTGTCCTTCTTCCAGGCGTAGTACTTTTTCTACTCCTGGAATGGTTTCTAGTTTGCTACAAAGCAAATCTAGCTCTTCTTTATCTTTTACAAAAACCTTTATGGTGCCGTCAAATACACCATCCTGAGAGTCTATGCTTATCGAGCGCATATTGATATTCATCTCGGTAGTGATGATATTGGTAATGCCTTGCACAATACCTACATCATCCAGCCCAATAATGCGTACGCCGGTAAGGAAAGATATTTCTTTGTTTTTAGCCCATTTTATTTTCACTACACGGTGGGCAAAGTTAGCCAGCATACTCTGCGCATTCGGGCAATCGTAGCGGTGTATTTTCAGGCCCTCACCGGAGGTTATGAAGCCAAATACAGCATCACCGGGAATGGGTTGGCAGCAGGTAGCCAGTTTATACAGTACCTTGTCTGAGCTTTCACCAAAAATGATAAGTTCAGAATCTTTTGCTGCTTTTGGGTTGGGGTGAAAGTCAAACAGGGGTTCGTTTTTAACACTTTCGTCAGCAGTTTTGGGCACTACCGGCTGATAGAATTTATCGCCGTTAATAATAAAGTTTTTGAGTTGCCCCAGTTCAATGGAGCCAACCGCTGCAGCATAATAGAGGTCTAGCGAATTGTTGAACCCGAAATAAGAACTCATTTCGTTCACATTGTGGGTGCTGAGTTTGAGTCCCAGATGGTTTAGCTTACGCTCAATTGCTGCCTTACCGTCTTCAGCAATTTTTCTTTTTTCTTCTTTCAGGTAGTATTTAATTCTGGATTTGGCCTTACCGGTGACGGCAAATTGTAGCCAATCTTCGCTTGGTTTTTGCTTGCTAGACGTAATGATTTCTACCTGGTCGCCGCTACGCAATACATAGCTGATGGGTACCAGTTTATAGTTTACCTTAGCGCCTATACAGCGTGCCCCTAGTTCGGAGTGAATGTCAAAGGCCAGGTCTATAGCCGTAGCGCCCTTAGGAAGCACCCGCATTTCACCCGTTCTGGTATAAACGTATATCTCTTTGGTAAAGAGGTCGAGTTTAAAGTCCTGAAGGAAGTCTAGAGAGTCAGCATCCGAGCTGCTCAGGATTTCACCAATATGTTTTAAGAAGTCGTCGAGTTTGCTTTCCGACTGTGTGCCTTCTTTATACTTCCAGTGTGCTGCCAGACCTTTTTCTGCAATTTCATTCATCCGTTTTGAACGAATCTGCACTTCTACCCATCTACCGGCCGGGCCCATTACCGTAGTGTGCAGGGCTTCATAACCATTTCCTTTAGGCACAGATATCCAGTCTCTCAGTCTTTCCGGACTGGGGTGATAGAAATTGGTGATGATAGAATACACTCTCCAGCAGTCTTCTTTTTCTTTTTCCCTCTCTGTATCCAGAATAATTCTAATGGCAAACAGGTCAAAAACTTCTTCAAAGGCTACGCCTTTGGTTCTCATTTTATTGTAAATAGAATTTACAGACTTTGGTCTGCCGAAGATTTCAAATTTAAAACCATGAGCTTCGAGCTCGGCTTTAATTGGCTTGATAAATTCCTTAATGTATTTGGTTCTATTATTTTTGGTTTCTTTCAGCTTCTTTGCGATATCTAAATATACATCCGGTTGGGTGTACTTCAGACTCAGGTCTTCTAGTTCCGATTTTATTTCATACAAGCCTAAGCGGTGGGCCAGCGGCGCGTAGATAAAGTTAGTTTCGGAGGCAATTTTCATTTGCTTGTCTCTAGACATGCTGTTAAGCGTACGCATATTATGCAGTCTGTCGGCAAGCTTTATCAAAATCACGCGGGGGTCTTCGGCCAGTGTTAGGAGTACCTTCCTGAAGTTCTCGGCTTGCATCGAAACGCCATTTTTGAAGTCCACCACATTGGATATCTTGGTCAGACCGTCTATGATATGGGCATAAGTGCTGCCAAACTCTGCACTGATGTCCTCCAGAGTTATTTCAGTATCTTCGACTACATCATGCAATAAAGCACAGATGGCAGAGGTAACGCCCAGTCCTATTTCTTCTACAGTGATGCGTGCCACGGCAATAGGGTGAAGAATGTATGGCTCGCCTGATTTGCGGCGCATTTCTTTATGTGCGTCCACAGCCATTTCAAAAGCGCGGCGCACTAGTTTACGGTCACCTTTTTTAAGGCGTTCCTTAAGCGCTTTTAGTAATGCTCGATACTCTCGCAATATGACTTTACGATCGTTTTCTTCGTTGATTTGGGTGTATAAAATTCTGCTGGTCATATATGAATAGGCATAGTTTCTTTCAAGGCAATATAAAATAAATTCTGTCCAAATTGGAAAAAAAAACGGAAGCTACCAAAAGCTTCCGTTTATAATACTATTCCCGAATGTTATCGTTGGATAATCAGTTTAGTGGTTTGAAGGGTTTTGCCATCAGCATTTTTGGTTACGCCGATATATACACCTTCCGGAAGCTGGCTTAAACCATTAAATACAACCTCGTCTCCATCGCCGGCATTGATTCTTTGCACCGCTACCACGCGGCCAATCACACTTACCAGTTCTACGGTTTTGGCTTCGGCACGCAAAGCGGGGCTAAGCTTGATATAGACGGTAGACTGTGCCGGTACCGGGTAAGCCATCATCTTGCGGTCGGCAGCATTGTTGTATATTCTGGATTGCTCATAGTTCTGTGCATTGCCACTAAAGGTGCTGGCGCAAATGCAGGTAATGAACAATAAGAAAAGCTTGTAAATTTTATTCATAATAATAAGTTGATGTGATTGTCAACAAAAACTTTGTTACAAAAATAAATAATTATAATAACAAAATCAAAAAATAGTTGTAGTTATCCACATTTTTGCACCAGTTGTTGAGAATTTAACAGCGGGGCTATTGATTCGTTAATATTTAGTGATTAGACCGTATTTTTGTATCAGGGTTTAAGTCGGGTGAGCTTTTCGGTAATTCCTAAAATCTTAGGAAAAAGCGCTCTAAAAATTTGCTTTGAAAATTCACAACTATTAAAGAATTTTGCCCCTTAAAGCGTTATTCACAAATTTACACAGCGAAATGACAACTAGCAATTCTAATTCTGGAAAGAAGAAAGCGAGCGTAAAAAAAGCTGCTGCGCCTAAGAAAACTGCAACCAAAAAGGCAGCAACTAAAAAAGCACGCAAAGATGAAGATGACGATTTGGAAGAAGATGAATTCGAAGAAACTCCTAAGAAGAAGATAGCTTCAAAATCTTCATCTAAAAAGAAAACCGTTGATGACATCGACGATGATGACGATGACGATTTGGACTTCGATGAGGACGACGATTTCTACAAAGATGAATTTGCCGATCCTGATTTTGAGGAGTTTGAATTGCCTAAACCTCGCAAGTCTGGAGGAAAGAAAAAGTCAATCAAAGATGATGACGATTTGGATTTCGGCTTCGATGATGACCTAGATTTTCTGAATGATGATTTCTCCAGCTTTGATGACGATGATGACGATTTTTAAAAGAAAATAAATCTTGAAGTTTTCTGCGCAGTTTGACCTCTCAGGTTTTGATTTAAAGCTATTTAAACGTAAAATGCTAAACTGGACTTCCCAGTTTGGCATTTTTGCGTATTTAGACAATAACGAGTATCCAAATTTGCTCAATCGATATGAGTTGCTGGTGGGTGCGGGAGCCTCTAGGCAGTATCGCACTGCGGCAGCGCTACAATCTGTATTTGGTAGCCGGTGGCTCTTTGGGCACATCAATTATGATTACAAAAATGTACTTGTAGCTGAGTTAGGTAGCAGTGGCACTGCTTTGCTGGAAAATGAAGATTTGCATTTTTTTGAGCCTGAAATCGTGGCTTATATCCCATTTGGGACTACCCGGCTCCACCTGGAATCGGAACTGATTCCTGTAGAGCAGGTTTTTGAGGCTATCATACATTGTGAGGATGAAACGCTGCAATGGCGACCACCCCAGTTGCAATTTCACCGCATACTTAGTAGCCGTGAGTATCAAGAGCGGGTAGCTATTGTGCAGGAGCATATTCGTAAAGGCGATTGTTATGAGCTCAATCTCTGTGTAGCCAGTTACGCCCGGGAATGCGATATTAATATTCCGGCATTATTTCAGATACTTAATCACCAAAATCCTGCACCTTTTGCGGCGTTATACCAATATGAGCATTTCGCCGCACTATGTTCCAGCCCGGAGCGTTTTTTGGCCAAACAGGGGCCTCAATTGCTGGCTCAGCCCATGAAAGGTACTATCCGGAGGAGTGCAGACCCCATAGAGGATGAGGCGCTAAAACAGCAATTACAATCTGATGTAAAAGAGCGGGCGGAGAACCTGATGATTGCCGATTTGATGCGCAACGACCTAGCCATCTCCTGTCGCACGGGTTCTATTGCCGTGCCGGAACTGCTTCGGGTGTATAGTTTTCCCACACTGCATACGATGATATCCAGTATCACAGGCACCCTCAAAGACGAGAAGAGTGCACTACAAGCACTGTTGAGTGCTTTTCCTATGGGAAGTATGACAGGGGCTCCAAAGCGCATTGTGATGGAGATTATTGATGCCATAGAGCCCGCTCGAAGAGAGCTGTATTCTGGATGCATTGGCTATTGCAATCCTGCCGGGGATTTTGATTTTAATGTGGTGATACGAAGTTTGCTTTACAATCGGCAAACTCGTACGCTTTCTTATCAAACCGGTGGTGCCATCACTATAGATAGTGTGGCCGACAAAGAGTGGGATGAGGTGCAACTAAAGGCAGTGGCATTAGAGCGCTTGTTCAATCCTTCCTGATTTCAAGTTTTTTATTATTGATTAATAGGACAGCTGAGTAGTTGCCTGCAAAGCGGTCTTTTAACGGATGCCTGTGTCCTAGTGGGTGCCTAGTGGCCAAGCTGCATAAACCCAGATTACGCATTAGACTCTTTATATAAAATTATTCTTGCTTCTAATCCACTTCAATAGCTCAAAA
>DATGQB010000202.1:0-3943 GCA_035304405.1 Edaphocola sp. | reverse complement strand
ACGCTTTTTTATTGCGCGCTCAGTGCTTTATCTATCATCTCTTCCAGCCTTGCTCTATGTGATGGTCTGGGAGCATTTGAAGATATGATATAGCCCTTTTTGTCAATGAGCACATATAGCGGCACTCCTTCGGCCTGATATTGGTCAAATACCACGTGGCCACCACCCATCAGATGTATGCCCTCAATTTCTTGTTTTCTGATAGCATCTCTCCATACCGAATCGTTTTTGTCTCTAGTGATATAAAGAAAGACTAGGTCTTTGTCTTTATACTTTGGTTTCAGCTTTTTTACAGCCTGGTTTTCCGCCACACAAGGCAGGCACCAGCTGGCCCAAAAATCGATATACACTACCTTGCCTTTAAAATCGGAGAGACTCACTTCTTTGCCATTTAAATCTCTTAAAGTAAAGTCAGGAGCTTTCATGCCCTGTTTTAACCCGGCCAGACCCAGCTCCAGCTGTCGCATCCTGGCATTATAGGGGCCGGAAGGATACAGCTCCTCAATAAATCTCAGCTGTTCTGAATAAAATTCCGGCCTTCTTAGGTTGTTAGTCCCATTACTATAAGCCATAATAGCATATTTGACCGTATCGTTTTTAAAATGCTCGTTCATAAACTGCAGGCGCAGCCGTATCCAGTTCTCTTCATTTACAACGATGCCCGTTTGGTCCCTCCACTTTCTAAACGCATAATCATTGTACCACTGCAGAAAGTCCATATAAGTCGCATTTCTAATCATATCGGCACGCTCAATAGTAATTTGCGACAGCATATTGTCTATAGCTTCATCACTTAGGTCTTCTTTATCCATGTCGCGCATTTTTAAAGTGTACTCACCCACCTTAGCACCGGCAAGCATGCGCTTGGTTAGTTTAACCAGTGCCGGCAGGTAACTGGTGTCTATAATGGCTTGTCTTAAATAAGGAGATAGATGAGGCTGATTGTTGAAGCTTTGAAAGAATCGTTGCTTCGCTGCATTTTCCGCTTCCCGCAAGGAATCTGAGAGCTCGTTAGGTACATTAACTATCGAGCTGTTAGGAGCGCGGTATGGCCGGGTTCCCAGCATCCAGATACTCTCAATGGCGCCGAGCCTGGTGGTATATTCCTGGTCCTGCATATTACGGCACTGATAGCGTAGTGTATTGGGCACATCATTACCATCTACTTCAAAAATAAGAGTATCATTGGGTAGCACCAGAAAGGCTATCTGATGGTCATTCAGAAAAAACTTTATGTGCACTGGGTCAAGAATATCGAGTCGCAGCTCTAAGGCCCCATCTACAATCGTGTCTTGACGGTACACCCAATTGCGAATCACGGCTTCTTCGTACTGGTAGCCCATCTTATTACCTTCGGCATTCTTTACTTTGGCGCGTATTACCGTTTCGGCAAAAATGGGTATCTGCGCGGCCGTGAAACACAGCGCAACAAGGGATAAGAATTTCTTCATGTCGATAGTTATTTTATTTCAAATATATAAATATTTCTGAAAAAATATAAGACCATTTAGCCTATAGCAATTACGGCTTACAAGTAAGTTGGTGACAAGATGCGTTCATCAAAAATCGGCGCAGGTGGTACGGTCTCGCGTGAGGGACAGCGACGAAAAGCCCGGAGCAGGGCGCAACAAAGTGGAGCCCTGCGAGGACTTGCAGGCAATGGCCCGACCCGCCGCTGAGGGCAACATCGTACTAAACTGTGAGCAATTCGGCTCTTGAAAGCTTGCTGCCTGGCTTATGGGCGACAGGAAGCGGCGGGGCACGCCCAAATCAAAATAAACCCAGATTACGCATTAGACTCTTTATATAAAATTATTCTTGCTTCTAATCCACTTCAATAGCTCAAAAACCATAATTTATTATGCTTTTTTCTCTATTTTGTGGATTATTTGCCATAATAATTTTCTTTTAAATTCCTAATGCGTAATCTGGGATAAAAATATGCCGGACATGCATAAAACAAAAAGGTTGCCGAACGCCATCGACAACCCTTTTTTGATGTATATTTTTGGCTTATGCTTAGGGCCTTAGTCCAGACATGCCAGAGATTTTTTGATAATAGCTACACACTCGCTCAACTCTTCTTTGGTAATAACCAATGGCGGAGCAAATCTGATTTTATCGCCATGAGTAGGTTTGGCCAGCAAGCCATTTTCTTTGAGCGCGAGGCAAAGATTCCATGCTGCATCAGGGTCGGAGTGCTCGATAACGATGGCATTGAGCAAGCCTTTACCTCTTATCTGCTTGATATACGGACTATTGAGGGCTTCCAGCTCGGCTCTGAAAAAGGCTCCTAGCTCAGCGGCTTTCTCTGCCAGATTTTCTTCTTTCAAAACCTCCAGAGAAGCTATGGCCACGCGGCAAGCCAGTGGGTTGCCTCCATAGGTAGAGCCATGCTCGCCGGGCTTAATGGTGAGCATAATGGCATCATCTGCCAGCACTGCCGAGATAGGCATAGTACCACCGGAAAGCGCTTTACCGAGAATCAAAATATCCGGACGGACATTTTCGTGGTCGCAAGCCAGCATTTTACCGGTACGAGCCAGTCCGGTCTGGATTTCATCTGCTATGAAAAGCACATTGGCTCTTTTACACAAATCATAAGCTCCTGCCAGGTAACCTTCATCCGGCACATATACACCGGCCTCTCCCTGAATAGGTTCTACCAACAGTGCGGCCACATCCGGGTCTTGAAGTGCTTGCTCCAGCGCCGACAGATTATTGTATGGAATGCTCACATAGCCTTCCATATAGGGTCCGAAACCTTTTTTGGAGCTGGGGTCGGTACTGAAAGAAATCACATTGAGGGTGCGACCATGGAAATTATCCTCCACGGTGATGATTTTGGCATTGTGCTCTTTTACACCTTTCACATCATAAGCCCATCTTCTGGCCAGCTTCAGGGCAGTTTCTACTGCCTCCACGCCAGAGTTCATAGGCAATACTTTATCATAGCCAAAAAACTTGGTGATATATTCTGAATAGGTACCCAACAAATCGCTGTGAAATGCTCTTGAAGTAAGGGTGAGCTTTTGCGCCTGCTCTATGAGCGCTGCGATAATTTTGGGATGACAATGCCCCTGATTCACGGCAGAGTACCCACTTAGAAAGTCAAAGTACTTTTTACCGTCAACATCCCATAGATATACACCCTGGCCTCTACTTAAAACTACAGGCAGGGGGTGATAATTATGGGCTCCATATTGCTCCTCTTTTTGAATATAATTATTGGTAAGGGCGCTTAATGCAATTGTTTGTTCCATAATGGCAAAGTTAGAAAAATAATGTGGTATATATGAATCTTCTAATTTGGAACATACTAAGGTGCCAATTATGTGGAGAAAAAATACACTGGCAATAAGCTCGGGCGAAGATATTTTTGCGAGCGGAGCAGCCCTTTACCCTTAATATGCTGAGAGAAATACCTTACTTTTACACCCAAATTTTCTCAATCGACAATATATGAAAATAATAGTAGTGGGAACTGGTTATGTGGGTTTGGTTACCGGAGCCTGCTTAGCCGATATTGGTGTAGAAGTGGTATGTGTGGATGTAGATGAGCAAAAAACCGAAAATTTAAAGAAAGGTATCTTACCTATATACGAGCCCGGCCTGGATGCTATTGTTAAAAACAATTTTGAAAAAGGCCGCCTGCACTTCAGCACCTCACTGCCGGACAATATTGCCGGCGCTGCGGCCATCTTTATATGCGTAGGCACTCCTCCGGGTGAGGATGGTAGTGCAGATATGCAATATGTGTTGGCCGTGGCCGAAGAGATAGGCGCCCATATCAACGATTATGTCGTGGTGATAACCAAGAGTACGGTGCCTGTAGGTGCTGCCCAGATGGTGCGTGCTGCTATCAATAAGCAACTCAGTGCCCGGGGCCTCAATATTGAATTTGATGTGGCTTCTAATCCTGAGTTTCTCAAAGAGGGTGCCG
>DATGQB010000201.1:0-3853 GCA_035304405.1 Edaphocola sp. | reverse complement strand
TCTTTATATAAAATTATTCTTGCTTCTAATCCACTTCAATAGCTCAAAAACCATAATTTATTATGCTTTTTTCACTATTTTGTGGATTATTTGCCATAATAATTTTCTTTTAAATTCCTAATGCGTAATCTGGGTTTAAACCATACCCTCGTAAACATCCAACTGAGGCAAACGCAGACAAATGTTGCTTAATGCAACATTACAGGGCAGCGCTAGGCATCTACTTCTACCCAGTGCTCCATTTGCGCGCGTGAGGGACAGCAAAGGAAAGCCCGCAGCAGCGCATGCCCATCCTCAATAGCGGCAGGCAGCATCGAATACCAGAGCAGTAAGCCACATTGGAACAGCTTTAAGTAGAATCTGCGCTGCGAGGACTTGTAGTACAAGCGAGCCTTATAGCAACTAAATGTTACTATAAGGCGAAGGTTGCGAACGCAGTTCACCCGACCCGCCGCCTCTTGATGAAACTGTGCACAGCGCCAACGCCCCACATTAGTGCTACCCGCCTAAAGGTGAATCTGCGGCGGGGCACGCCCAAATACATCAAGCCCAAACAGTAGGAGCCTGTGCGATGAGCCAAATAATTTTGTGGAAAAAATCCTAAGCTCCTAGCATTTAGTTTATTTTTGCAGACATCAAAACAAGACCATCAGCATTTACATTATGAGAATATTACTATTGGGTTCTGGCGGAAGAGAGTCTGCATTGGCCTGGAAAATGAAGCAATCTACACTTTGTGAAGCATTGTTTATAGCGCCCGGCAATGCCGGTACGGCGCAGTATGGCACCAATGTGGCTATCGGCATCAATGATTTTGAAGCCATCAAAGCATTTTGCTTAGATAATAAGATAGATGTGTTATTCCCGGGTTCGGAAGACCCTTTGGTGAATGGCATCAAAGACTATTTTGGGGCAGATGAGGCTTTGCAGCATATAAGCGTAGTGGGGCCTTCTAGAGCTGGTGCCATGCTGGAAGGTAGTAAAGATTTTGCCAAGGCATTTATGCGCCGTCACAACATCCCTACTGCATCATACGCCAGTTTTGAAGAAAGCAATTTTGACGAAGGTATCGCATATATCAGCAATCATAGCACACCCATCGTGCTCAAAGCCGATGGGCTGGCTGCTGGCAAAGGCGTAGTGATTACCGCGAACCGGGAAGAAGCCAAGCATGTGTTTACCGATATGATTAGAGGCAATGCCTTTGGCAGCGCCGGTGCCAGAGTGGTTATAGAACAATTCCTTGAGGGTATTGAGCTGTCTGTATTTGCATTTACAGATGGCAAAAACTATGTAATATTACCAGAAGCAAAGGATTATAAGCGCATAGGTGAAGGTGATACCGGTCTGAACACCGGCGGTATGGGAGCTATCTCTCCGGTGCCATTTGCCGATGCTGCCTTTATGGAAAAAGTAAAACAAAAAGTGGTGGAGCCTACCATCAAAGGCCTTGCAGCAGAAGGTATAGACTATCAAGGTTTTGTTTTCTTTGGTCTGATAAAAGTGGATGGAGAACCCTATGTGATAGAGTATAACTGCCGTATGGGCGACCCTGAAACCGAAGTGGTGATGCCAAGACTGGAAAACGACCTTCTGGAGCTGGTGCAACACCTGCCCAAACAGACATTAGATACTGTGAAAATAAAGTATAAAGCCCAAGCGGCCTGTACGGTGATGATGGTATCCGGTGGTTATCCAGGCGATTATGCCAAAGGAGCTGTAATCAGTGGCCTGAATGAGGTACAAAACAGTATCGTCTTTCATGCGGGCACCAAAGCTGCAGGTCAGGAAGTGCTTACCAATGGTGGTCGGGTGCTGGCCATCACCTCCTATGGAGACAATATTCAGGAAGCTTTGGCACAATCTTACCAGAGCATTTCCCGTATACACTTTGATAACTGCTACTACAGAAAAGATATAGGCTACGAGTTTAAATAAACTCGGGGGCCCGCCTAATGCCCTGAGCGGCCATCGCTCAGGGCATTTCTTATTAATACCAATAGTGCAATTGATAAGCAATGCTTTTCAGCACAGGCTCAAAATACTCAGCATATGAAACTATACTTAGTGCCCACGCCAGTAGGCAATCTGGCAGATATTACTTTAAGAGCATTGGAAACATTGAAGCAAGTAGACGCTATACTTTGTGAAGACACGCGTACCAGCGCCAAGCTACTCAAGCACTATGAAATTTCCAAGCCCTTGTATAGCTATCATCAGCATAATGAGCATAATGTCACAGAGCAAATAATACAACAGATTAATCAAGGCAAGACCTATGCCCTCATCACCGATGCGGGCACACCGGCGATATCAGACCCCGGTTTTTTTCTTGTGAGAGCCTGCATCGAACATGGCGTAAAAGTAGAATGTCTGCCCGGTGCCACAGCATTTGTACCTGCGTTGGCCATGTCCGGACTGCCCACACAACGCTTTTGCTTTGAAGGTTTCTTACCTCAGAAGAAAGGCAGAAAAACTATGCTGGAAAAACTGGCTGATGAAGAGCGAACCATAGTACTATATGAGTCGCCGCACAGGCTGCTCAAATGCCTGGAAGAGCTCAAAGCCATCATGGGTGGAGAACGCAAAGCAGCCGTGTGCAGAGAAATCAGCAAAATGTTTGAAGAAGTGCAAAGAGGCACACTGGATGAACTCATAAACCATTATTCAAGCACAGCGCCAAAAGGTGAGATAGTAATAGTAGTGGGCGGCAAACCCGCTGTTAAAGGAAAGAAAAATAAGTATGCTGTTGATGATATTAGCGATGAAATAACAGCCTAGCATTTGATAAAACCATTCAGTAATCTTACTTTCGCAAGGTAAATTGATTCAATAAATAAAATCAGTTATTAGAATGAAAAAAACCATCCTCGGGACTGCTGCAGTCGCTGCCGCAATATTAATGGCCTCATGTGGGCAAAAAAATAATGGTAAAGATGCGCAACCCACTGCTACCCCTGCCGCCAATAGCGAGCATACCGATGGAGCAGCACAAAAACAAGGTTTGAAACTGGCTTATGTAAACGCCGACACCCTGAACCAGTACTATCAGTTCCTGATTGATAAAAAAGCAGAATTTGAGCGCAAGCAAAATGCCTATGAGTCTGAGATTGCCCAAAAAGAAAAATCATTACAAAACGAATTTCTAGCATTTCAGAAGAAGGCTCAGGCCGGTACCCTTACAGAGTCTGAAGGTGTGGCGGCGGAGAAAAAATTACGCACGCAACAAGAGGCACTCGAAAAGCGCCATATGGCCATCACCAATGAGATGGCTAAGCTTCAGGACGCTACCCAGGAAGAGTTTCAAAACACATTGGACAAGTTTTTGGAAAACTTCAATAAAGACAAAAACTATGATTTTATCTTTACCTATTCCAAAAATGGAGGCTTTATCTTATTTGCCGACCAAGCATATGATATTACGAAAGAAGTGCTTGATGCGCTCAACGAGGATTACAAAAGCAATAAATCTAAATCAAAATAAGCAAATAGCATATTAGGCATAAGAGAGCCAGCATTAACGGCTGGCTCTCTTATTTTTTATTCTGCCTCAGTAAGTTCAAATACTCTAATAGGGCATTTTTCTTAAGTAATTGCGGCACACCATATTTGTCGTAAAGGGTTCGCATAAACTCAGAGTCGGGCTTCTACCTATGCCTTGTTTTCTATGTATTTCAATATAACTATCAGGAAAAGTACAAGCAAGGCAATATTCTTTTTAATATCAATTTTCCGACCCTTACCTCTGCCTAGGACATATTTAATTATATCGGTCAATATAATTATACAAGCTATTGCAAAAAGAAAAGTTACAAATCCGTTATACATATCTATTTATTGTGTTGCTGATTCA
>DATGQB010000200.1:0-4331 GCA_035304405.1 Edaphocola sp. | reverse complement strand
AAGAAAATTATTATGGCAAATAATCCACAAAATAGTGAAAAAAGCATAATAAATTATGGTTTTTGAGCTATTGAAGTGGATTAGAAGCAAGAATAATTTTATATAAAGAGTCTAATGCGTAATCTGGGTTAAAATAGTCTCGGCCCCACCGGCAACAACGAAAAAGAGGCTGCCTCTTGAGACAACCTCTTATGAAATGAAATATAATAGCGCAATTACTATTAAGCGATAGTGATATCTTTATCAAGATATACATCCTGGATAGCGTTGAGCAATTCCACACCCACTTTCATATCTTTTTGGAAAGCTTTACGGCCGGAAATCAGACCCATACCACCAGCGCGTTTGTTAATCACTGCTGTAGTTACTGCTTCTGCCAGGTCAGTTTGGCCTTTAGACTCACCACCGGAGTTGATGAGACCCGCGCGACCCATATAACAGTTAGCTACTTGATAACGAGCCAAATCAATTGGGTTATCTGTAGTCAATTGATCATAAACCAGTTTATGTGTTTTACCCACTTTCACCGCATTATAACCGCCATTGTTGGTAGGTAATTTTTGTTTGATGATATCTGCCTGAATGGTTACACCCAAGTGGTTGGCCTGACCAGTCAAGTCAGCAGAGGCGTGATAGTCAACACCATCTACTTTGAAAGAAGAGTTTCTCAGGTAGCACCATAAAACAGTAGCCATACCCAGAGAGTGTGCATATTCAAATGCTTTAGCTACCTCTACGATTTGGCGATTGCTTTCTGCAGAACCGAAATAGATAGTAGCACCCACAGCTACAGCACCCATTTCCCATGCATTTTTGATAGAACCAAACATGATTTGGTCATAAGAATCTGGGTAAGAAAGGAACTCGTTGTGGTTAATTTTTACGATGAAAGGAATTTTATGCGCATATTTGCGTGCTACAGCACCCAATACACCATAAGTGGAAGCAACAGCATTACATCCACCTTCGATAGCCAGCTTTACGATATTTTCAGGATCGAAATAAATCGGATTAGGAGCGAAAGATGCACCGCCACTGTGTTCTACACCTTGGTCAACAGGTAGGATAGATACATAACCGGTATCTGCCAAACGACCATGACCCAAAATTTGCTGAAGGCTTCTTAAAACCTGAGGATTACGATTGGATAATGCCCATACCTCATCCACATGATTTGGAGAAGGTAGATGCAACATTGATTTGTCAATTGTTTTACATTCGTGGTTTAGTAGGAGTTCGGCATCTGCGCCTAGCAATTCAACAATTTTGTTATTAGCCATGATTTAAAAAATAAGTTAATAAATAATTAATAATACCCTGCGAAGTTAATTAAAGGAATTAATAAAATCAAATTGCATTTAACACCAGCTTAGCACCCTCAAAATCAATACATTGCCTATCCATTAATATTTGAACAGCAGCGCCTAAAGATTCAGGCGGTAATTCCGGAAAATGTTGTTGCAAATCTGATAATTTCATCTCTTTTGCTTGCTCCAGCATGCTTTTAATCTTGTGCGCAATCTCATCCGGAGCGGAGGTTTTGCGCTTACAGTTATCACACTGCCCACAGTCAGCACCTTCATATTCCTGTCCAAAGTAAGCAGCCAGCAAATGATTACGACATTGCTCTTGATTACTGATATACGCAATTAAGGCTTGCACCCGCTGACGGAAGATATCCTTACGCTTTTTGTAAGCTACTAAGTCCATCTGCCAGTATCGGCTATCTACCCTATCGCTCAGATGCAGTATAAAGCTGCCTATTATCGCCGGGCTGTACTGCAATACCCCCATATCCTGCAGCTGATACAGCCGCTCTTCAAACTGAAGTTTGTCCATATGTATATCCTTGCAGATATCAAAAATGGCAATGGGCGTATCAAAATGAAATACACTACCATAGTGCCGCAGCAAGACCTCCACAACACTGTACAGCTGCGGATAGTACCGCTCAAGATAGTTGAGTTGCTCTCTGTTGGTAGTAAGCCTCACAGTATATTGGGTGCGGGCATCATTCTCCCAAATCCAATACCCTTCCTGCTCCAGTATTTTCACTGCACTCACCGTTTCCAGCACCGGTAGCTTTACCGATTGTGCAAATTTAGTAACATCAAAGGCATGCGTATAATCCTTACCCGAGCCCACAGCTATATGGCTGTAGTCCATCAGTTTATTATACACCTCCTTCACCAGGTCGGGATGAGGATATTGCACATCCACCATCCTTTCCAGCCTTAGGATGTCAGCATTATTGTATAGCAGTACGCCCCTGGCAGCCGCTCCGTCTCTACCGGCCCGGCCCACCTCTTGATAATATTGTTCCAGACTGTTGGGCAGGTCTGCATGGGCCACCATGCGCACATCGGCCTTGTCTATACCCATGCCAAAAGCACTGGTAGCACATATCAAGCCATCTACAGCCGCATTCCATTGCTGGAAAGCATAGCTTTTTTCCTGCTTGTGCATACCGGCATGATAATGATACACCCTTCTGCCCAAGCGCTGCTCCAGCTCATGCGCCAGTTCCACCGTGCGCTTGCGCGCACTGCAATAAATTATTCCTGTTTGCGGGTTACGGTTAAAGTATCGGGTCAGACGAGGCGTTTTGGCCTCTTCATAAGCCACTTCATAACTGAGATTGGGCCGTACTACCGATAATTCAAACACTTTTGGCGCACGCAATTGGAGCTGAGCGATAATATCCCGCTGCACCACTTTGGTTGCCGATGCAGTCAGCGCTAGGGTCACCACATTCGGATACAAGGCCAGAAAGGTACTGATTTGCCTATAGGCCGGACGAAAATCATGACCCCACTGCGAAATGCAATGGGCTTCATCCACCGCTACAAAATCGATGCGCAAACCCTCTATCTGCTTCAGAAACTGCGCACTCTGCAATCGCTCCGGCGAAAGGTAAAACAGTTTATATTTTCCCATGAGCAAAGCATCCATGGTAGCAGCCATTTCTGCTTTATCCATACCGGAATGTATATAGCCCACCGGTACATTTCGCTGCCGCAACTGCTGCACCTGGTCTTCTATCAATGCTATCAACGGACTCACCACTATGCTCAAGCCCTCAAACAACAATGCCGGTACCTGATAGCACAAAGACTTTCCCCCACCCGTGGGCAACATGGCAAATACATCCTCTCCACGCAAAACCGCATCGATAATTTCTTGTTGTGGATGGCGAAAAGACTCGTAACCCCAATATTGCTTTAGAATAGCTTGCGGGTCTGTCATAAAATATTAGCTTATTAGATGCTTCAAAGTTAGCCGAATTAGCCCAGAAATGGATATTCTTTACCTTTGCAGGAAAGAGCGCATTAGCCAAAGATTTCCTTATCCACTATTCAAATCCGAAATAGCTATATGATTACCCTACTTGTAAATGAATCCTGCTCCAAAAGCAGATGTGCCATGCAATACGCTCAGGAGCTATTGCCGCAGGCAGTGCAACTGCGCCATTATATACAACAACCCTTAAGTCGTGAAGAGCTTGCCGAACTTATAGATAAACTGCAAGAGCCGGCGCATCAATTGATAAGAAATGCAGACAAGCTAGCATTAAGCAAGCCCTTAGCGGAGCTTTCAAAAGAAGAAATTATCGAGATTCTAATGCAAGACCCCCACTTATTGCAAAGACCTATACTGATAGATGGGGCAAAGGCTTATATCGCAAGGCCACCAGAAAAAGTACAATCGTATCTGACGGAGCGATATTAATATAAAAAGGTATCAGTTGGCGCAAAATCACTTTGCCCAAACTGATACCCGATATTTTTGGCTGGATTAAGCCGGTTTTACCGGAGGCGTCATTACCGAGCCACACTGCGAACAAGTGCGTTTTTGCTCATCTGCATAAAATGCTTCCATCACCGGAGGCAGCTGCGCCACTATATCTTTTACCGGCATAAACTCTTCATACAACTTATGTGAGCAGTTTTCGCAATACCATGCAAAAGAGTCCAGCATATCATCCGGGCGCACCCTTTCTATCACTAGTCCCACCGTGTTGGGCCCTCTTTGTGGGGAGTGTGGCACTCTTGCGGGCAACAAAAACATATCTCCCTCCTTAATTTCGATAGGTACTATCTTACCATCTTCGATAATACGTACCACAATATCCCCTTCCAGTTGGTAAAACAGCTCTTCCGTTTCGTTATAGTGAAAATCCTTTCTACTATTCGGACCACCCACTACCATTACTATAAAATCATCTACTTCTTTATATACTTGCTGGTTGCCCACAGGAGGTTTCAACAAATGACGATTTTCATCAATCCATTTTTTCAGATTAAAAGGTCTTCTTACAGCCATATATTTCC
>DATGQB010000199.1:0-3863 GCA_035304405.1 Edaphocola sp. | reverse complement strand
TTTTCAGCCCTTGGCAACACTACTCACGTCGCCAGAGCGTTCCGTGCCGGAGCGTCTGCCTATCTGACGAAAGACAGCAGCGCCGATGAACTCATTTTTGCTCTTCGTCATGTCGCCCAGAAAAAGCGATACCTGAGTTCCAATTTGTCAATGTCAATCTTTGAAAAACATCATCAGTTTGATTAAGGGTGCAAGCCCGCCCCTTGTATTGCATATTTCATATTTCCAAAAATGAGTTCAGGTTCTGTCCTAATAGGTTCACAAAAAAGCCTTCAAAGTCAAATGATTTTGAAGGCTTTTTAATTTTATTAAAGTTAGAAACCATACATACCACCCGAAACAGAAATTTGCTCACCTGTAATCCAAGCTGCATCATCAGAAGCAAGGAAAACAGCAGCTTTTGCAATATCTTCAGGTTGTCCTCTACGTCCAAGCGGCGTTTTGGCAATAAACATTTTTTCATACTCACTGCCGGCAGTGACACCTGCAGTAGCTGCTCCTTCTGTTTCTGTAGCTCCTGGCAAAATAGAATTAACACGAACGTTCCTTGTACCCAATTCTTTCGACAAGGCAATTGTTATAGCATCCAATGCTGCTTTAGTTGAAGAATACAACGAGGCTGCCGGAAGTGGCATTTTACTTGACCCTGAACTGATGTTAATGATATTGCCACCCTTATCACCAAACAGCTTCAAAGCAGATTGGATGGTAAGTATAGAACCCAAAACATTGACATCAAAATGCTTGTGAAAAGTTTCTACCGATACTTGATCAATGGGTAAAAATTGCTGGAAAACGGCATTGTTTACAAGGATATCTAAAGTGCCGTAGGCCTCCTTTGTTTCTTCGAACAATCTTGTTACATCAGCTTCCTTCGATATATCAGCCTTTACTGCAATGGCTGAGCCTCCATTATCTGTGATAGACTTTACTACACTATCTGCGCTCTCTTTACTTGAAGCATAGTTTACTACAACCTTTGCACCTTCTGCTGCAAAATGTTTGGCGATAGCTGCACCTATTCCTTTTGAGGCGCCTGTAATTACCGCTACTTTGTTTTCTAATCTAGCCATTTCTTTTAGTTTTTAATATTATTAGTTTATAATTTGATAAGGTTTAAAGTTGATAACGGTCCGCCAGGGAATCGTTGCAGTTTCCCACCTTCATGCAGACTGCCCAAATCAACACCCGCAAACCCGATGCGGTTAAGAATACTTGCTACTATTGCTTTGGCATCATCATCATTTCCTGAATAGAAAATCACTCTTTTCCCACCACCAACCTGTGGATTGGCAGCCAATACTTGTGCATATAAAGTATTAAAGGCTTTAACAACTTTTGCACCTTTAGTCAATTGACTTACTACTTCACTGGATGTTTTCGAGCCCGGTTCTGCTAACACAAATTCCGGACTGTCCCAATTAGTTGGATCTATCACAACTTTACCTTCCAATGAAAGAGGATCCAATGCTTCGGCTACTTGTTGCCAACGTACAGCAAGAAGTATTACATCAGCCTTGGCTGCTTCCTCTACCGAACCAGCTACAATATTGCCACCGATTTGCTTTATTTTTTCTTTAAGTGTATCTGCTCCACGACTATTGCTGATAACCACTTCGTAACCTGCAGCGGCTACATGTTTTGCGAATGCTGTACCGATAGTTCCGGCACCAATAATTCCTATTTTCATCTTTTTTAATTTTTAAATTAATTATCAATTTGTATCACAAAGATACTATCGATAGTATACTTATGAAACTAATGTAAGTGATAGTGGTTACTTTCAGGTAACCAAAAAATAAAAAGCATGATGAGAGATCAAAGATTTTCCCCGCAGAATGCCCATTAAGTATCATTGTGGAGTAAATGGAAGCCATCTTTATTTATATATTTATACAGAGATAATTCGGCCAGGAAATTATAACTTAGTATATGTATCGTAGAAAATTCTTAAAGCTAACAGGAATGTCTGTCTCATTAAGTGCTATTGGCACAAAGGTGATAGCAAAGACCATTATTAATCCACCGAAGCAACAAAACAAACCAATTGTTATTTCTACTTGGGACTTCGGGATTGCGGCAAACCAAGCAGCTTGGAATATCTTATCGACTGGCGGCAGAGCGCTTGATGCAGTAGAGCAAGGTGTTTGGGTGCCAGAAGCAGATCCTAAAAACCAATCTGTTGGCTACGGAGGTTTGCCCGATAGAGATGGCTTTGTAACCTTAGATGCTTGTATCATGGACGAATTTGGAAACTGCGGGTCCGTGGCTGCACTCGAACATATTATGCATCCCATTTCTGTTGCTCGTAAGGTAATGGAAAAAACACCACACGTAATGCTTGCTGGTGATGGTGCACTTCAATTTGCTCTGGAAAATGGCTTTAAGAAAGAAAACCTGCTCACAAAAGAAAGTGCAAAGGCTTGGGAAGAATGGTATAAAACAGCCAAATATCAGCCGGTAATGAATATAGAGAATAAGCTTTTTGATAAGGTGACTCCTCAAAAATTACCTGGTAATCAATACAATCATGATACAATCGGCATGTTAGCCTTAGATTCAAAAGGTAACCTGTCTGGTGCTTGTACCACCAGTGGAATGGCTTATAAACTACATGGGAGAGTAGGCGACAGTCCCATTATTGGAGCAGGTTTATATGTAGATAATGAAATTGGAGGAGCTACTTCTACAGGAGTTGGCGAAGAAGTAATCCGGAATGTAGGCAGTTTTCTGGTTGTAGAACTCATGCGCCAAGGATATTCACCCGAAGATGCCTGTAAAGAGGCTGTGATGCGGATTATAAAGAAAAAACCAGATATAGCTAAAAACATACAAGTAGGCTTTTTAGCCCTCAATAAAATGGGTCAGTATGGTGCTTATGCTATACAAAAGGGATTTAGTTATGCAGTTTGCAACGCACAAAAGAATGATTTATTGATTTCTGGAAAAAGTTATTATTAACAGCATTTACAAACAGATGATTAATATGGAAGTATGTGCCAACTCTTTAGAGTCGGCAATTGCAGCACAAAAGGGAGGAGCAATAAGGGTTGAGCTTTGCGATAATCTGGCAGAAGGAGGTACCACACCCAGCTATGCCCAAATAGCCATGGCTAAAAAGATGTTACAGATTATGGTATATCCAATTATACGCCCCAGGGGAGGTGATTTTCTATATACGCAGTTGGAGTTTGAGCTAATGAAGGAAGATATTAAAATATGTAAGTCTTTAAAATGTGATGGTGTAGTCATTGGCATTTTAAAGGCAGATGGCAGCATTGATAAAGAAAGATGTAAGGTTTTAGTAGAGCTGGCCAGTCCCATGGGTGTAACTTTTCACCGTGCCTTTGATATGAGTAACGACTTCGAAAAAGCCTTGGAAGATATTATCGAAATTGGCTGTGAGCGTGTGCTTAGCTCAGGCGGCGAGTCTTCTGCTTTGAAAGGTGCCGCTACTTTAGCCAAGCTAATTGAGCAAAGTGCCGGCAGAATTATAGTGATGCCTGGTGCGGGTATATCCAAAACAAACATTACCGAACTCATCAAAATTACCGATGCTATAGAATTCCACGCTTCTGCAAGGCATACTTCAAGTAGCGAAATGCAATTCAAGAATCAGAAACTAAGTATGGGAGCAGCTGCTGATGAGTTTAGCCATGATCTTACCGACAGCCAGTTGGTAAAAGAATTAATTGATTTGGCAAATAGCAATTAACTCTTTATTTAGAATCCATATCTTGAAAGACAAATCCAACTCCATAAACATTATTGATTTGAATTCTTTTTGATGGCGAGAGTGCTTTACGGAGCCTTGAAATAAAAACATCTAAACTTCTACCCATAAAATAATCGTTTTCACCCCA
>DATGQB010000198.1:0-6190 GCA_035304405.1 Edaphocola sp. | reverse complement strand
ATTATGGCAAATAATCCACAAAATAGTGAAAAAAGCATAATAAATTATGGTTTTTGAGCTATTGAAGTGGATTAGAAGCAAGAATAATTTTATATAAAGAGTCTAATGCGTAATCTGGGTTTATAGCACAATGCCCGATAGGCAAAACACACCCACAAAGCTGCGCAAACAAGCTCTTCGTACAAAGAGATTAGACAAGCCTACAATCAAACATATGGTTCCTTGGCACGATTGGCTAGTGCGCCACCTTTCCCAATACCAAATTGTCAATTAGTCGCACATCACCTACATATGCTGCTATCAGTGCAACCATCTGCTTGTTCCTATCATAGTCCTCCAGGGGGGCTAAGCTATCGGCATCAGCCAATTCGATATAATCGGGCCGGACACCTTTGTGCTCCAGCAATTCCCAGCATTCCTTTTGTACCACAGCAAAAGATTTCACCCCTTGCTGTGCCTCTATCGAAACCAGACATTGGTATAAGAGTGGAGCCATGGCTCTGGCGCTTTCACTGAGCCTTCTGTTTCTAGAGCTCATTGCCAAACCGTCCTCTTCACGCTTTGTAGGCACAGTCTCTATCTGAACAGGAATACCTAAATCACGAACCATTTTTTTCAGTACAAGACACTGCTGAAAATCCTTCTGCCCCAAAAAAAGTATATCCGGAGCTACTAATTTCAGCAAGCGGCTCACTACCTGCACTACCCCCTGAAAATGCCCGGGTCTGGCAGCACCATCCAGCACGGTTTCTAAGAAACCTAACTCAAACTGTTCTAGACCGGCAGTACCATCCGGATAAACTTCTGCCACCGTGGGCAAAAACAATGCATCACATTCGGCCTTTATGAGCAGGTCTACATCCTGATCCGTAGAAACGGGATATTTCTCAAAATCTTGCTTATCATTAAATTGAGTAGGATTAACGAAAATACTGCACACCACGAGCTCGGCCTTAGTTTTCGCTGTCTGTATTAAGCTTATATGCCCTTCATGCAAGGCCCCCATTGTGGGCACAAAACCAATAGACTGCTGCCCAGCCCTCATGCTGTTTAGCCATTGTTCCAGAGCGGTTTTAGAACGAAAAATCTTCATCCATTTATATTTTAACAACCAATTAAAGTGGCAAAACTGATTCAGTAACACTCAATTTTGACCCACACTTCAGTAAAATCGTGCAAGGTAAGGAGATATGCGATAAAATTCGCATAAATTTTGTATCTTTGCAGCTGAATCCGATTTTTTCTCAAAAAAACAGATTAATTATAGTACATAATACTTCAGTGCGAGATTACGTTTTTCTAATGATATTGAGAAACTAAAGCTTATACCACTGATGTAGCACTGCGGCTATAAATTATTATATAAAAATTGTGTCTGAATGTCTAAGAAAAGAGTTTTAATCATCACAAGTGAACTTGCCCCTTACCTTGAATCCTCTGAATTTGCATCATTACTCAACAAATTGTCAGTAAAGACATTTGACTCCGGTATGGAGATAAGAGTAATTATGCCGCGCTTTGGCACCATTAATGAGCGTCGCCATCGTTTACATGAGGTGGTACGGTTATCGGGTATCAATGTGGTGGTAGATAAAGAAGATCATCCTTTATTAATCAAGGTAGCTTCTTTGCCTAATGCCAGACTGCAGGTGTATTTCATGGACAATGAGGATTTCTTTAAGCGTAAATTCGTTTATCGCGATGCTGAGGAGAAATTCTATAATGATAACACAGAGCGGATGATATTCTTTGCCAAGAGCTCTTTGGAAATCGTGAAGAAATTTGGCTGGCCACCGGATATTATCCACTGCCATGGCTGGATGACCGCCTTGGTGCCTATGTTCTTAAAAACGGCTTACAAGAAGGAACCAGTCTTTGCACAGTCAAAAACCGTATTTACAGCACAGCCAAAACAGTTTGAGGAAAAACTTTCTGATGACATGTTCCGTATGGTCATGAACAGTGTGCCCATTAAAGACAAAGATTTGGCACCTTATGGAAATGACCATGAAGGACTGACTTATGGCGCCTGCAAATATGCCGATGTTGTAATCCATGGTCAACAACAACTGGATGAAAATATTCTCAAAGACATCAAACCATCAAAGTCTAAGAAGGTGATACCATACAGTGAAGAATGGAACGAAGATATCAGTAGCCTTTTTGAAGTATATCAAACATTAACAGTAGATTAAAGAAATAATTTCCATTTTCGCTAAAAACGCTAGAAAGTTGACAAATCAATTATTGAACAAAAACATAAAAGCCTTAGCTGTATGCACGGGCTTTTTTTGCTTAGCTGCATGTAAAGAACATAGCATTATAAAAGATAACCTGACCGATGTGGACAATATTACCACATTCGCCATGCAGACCGGCGATTTCGACATCAACTTTACCATTGGTAGCTTTGATTCCTTGGCTACAAGTAACTTTATGTTTAGCGGTAACCCTTCTTCAGCGGTTTCCTCTGCTGTAGCCATCGGAGCTTTTACGGATCCTTTTTTCGGTCAGACTCAGAGTATAGCCCATTTTCAGCTTACTCCCTACAGCTCTGATTTTAGATTTCCGCAGGGAGCCATACTCGATTCCGCAGTTCTTGTTATGCCATTCAAACGCAGCGACGCTATTGGGGGCGTGTATGGCGATACATTGTCTGAAGTTCACTGGAATATTTACAAGACCGGTGAGGCTTTGGATCGCAACAAAACTTACTATTCCAATAATCAAACAGCTCTGGGAGAGTTAATTGGGAAAGCGAGTTTTAAATATAGCGATTACAAACCCAACAGCCAACAAATTATAGCAGCTACAAACGATACCACCCAAGGCCAGCTTAGAATTAAATTGAATAGTGACTTTGCACAGGAGATGTTCGCGGCTGACACCTCTGTGTATAGAAGCACCACTGCCTTTCAAAGCTTTTTTAATGGTATCAGCATAGCTCCCGACCTCACTAAAAACCAAAATCTACTCAATTTCTTCTTATTGCCCACGCCGGGATTTGACCAAAAAAATCTTTCAGCGGCAAGAATTGAATTCCATTATCATACCGATGACACTACCCGGGCTTTTTCTTCTCTGGTGGTGCGTCCTAGTGTATGCGCTTACTATTCCAATTTAACTACGAGTTATTTAGGATTCCCCGCAGAAGGATTACTTGGTAGTACCATTGACTCAGTACTTGTACAGGGTCAGCCAGGGTATTATACCGACGTTACAATTAAAGGACTAAGCCGAATTCCGCTGTCTGCAATAAACAAAGCTGAATTAGTCATTACTGCCGCTAATCCTGGCACAGGTTTGGAATACCTTACGGCCCCGGGAGTGCTCTTGCCCGTCCTGGTGGATGAAAATGGAAGAGAGCAGAATTTATATGAGCGCCTTGACAATTCAGGAAGTATCAATAGCTCCGGAATTTATCTAATCAACCCTTACGCTAAACGTGTATCCATTAATGGAGTAGACTACAGCCAATATAGAGTAAATATTCCCCGCTCTATACAGAAATATATATTGGACGGTAAGGATGAAATAACTATACGTATTAAAACAACAAATGAAAATCCAGGATTTTTTAGAATAGTTGCTCCTGGTGTTGTAAATTCGCAGCAAACTCCTAATTTTGAATTCAATATAATTTATACAAAACAATAGCATTTTCTATTATGTGTGGAATCGTTGCATACTTGGGTAACAGAGAAGCCTATCCAGTACTCATTAAAGGATTAAAACGACTTGAATATCGCGGATACGATAGCGCGGGTATCGCGTTAATAAATGAAAACGGAGCGCTCGCTTCATATAAAAAGACTGGCAAAGTTTCTGATTTAGAAAACTTTGCAGAAGGCAAAGACATTTCTGGCACAATTGGTATTGGACATACACGCTGGGCGACCCACGGCGTACCTAACGACGTAAACGCACATCCACACCTGTCTAATTCCGGCGATTTTGCTTTAGTTCATAATGGTATCATTGAGAACTACGATTCTATCAAAGAACAGTTAATGAAGAATGGCTATGTTTTCCATTCTCAAACTGATACTGAAGTACTGGTAAACCTTATTGAAGAGGTAAAAAAGCAAGAGGAAGTTAGTTTGGAAGAAGCCGTTCGTATTGCTTTAAATCAGGTGATTGGTGCTTATGCTATTGTGGTATTGGATAAAGAGAATGATGACCGGCTCATTGCAGCACGCAAGGGGAGTCCCTTGGTGGTAGGTATCGGTGAGAATGAGTTTTTTGTCGCCTCTGATGCCTCTCCTATCATTGAATACACTAAACATGTGGTGTACCTGGATGACAAGGAATATGCCGTAATGGACAGAAGCGGAAACTTCACTGTAAAAACCTTAGGCAATGTAGAAATCACTCCGTTTATACAACAGTTACAACTTGATTTAGAATCGATAGAAAAGGGTGGATTTGAGCATTTCATGCTGAAAGAAATTTACGAGCAACCAAGAGTCATCAAAGATGCCATACGTGGTAGAATGAATGCTTCAGAAGGTTGGATAAAACTGGGAGGTGTGAACGAATTCGCCAATCGTATTAATAATGCAAAGCGTATTATCATTACTGCTTGTGGCACATCATGGCATGCAGGCTTGGTGGCAGAATACCTGATTGAAACCCTTGCCCGCATACCCGTAGAGGTAGAATATGCATCTGAATTCCGTTACCGTAACCCAATCATCAATGAATCAGATGTCGTGCTCGCCATTTCACAATCTGGTGAAACTGCTGACACACTTGCTGCCATTGAGATAGCCAAGGAGCGCCAGGCTTTAGTATACGGCATTTGTAATGTGATAGGTTCATCCATTGCGCGTGCTACACACGCAGGTTCCTATACTCATGCTGGTCCTGAAATTGGTGTCGCTTCTACAAAAGCTTTTACTACACAGTTGACCATCCTTACCCTGATGGCATTGCAATTGGCACAACAGAAAGGCTCCATCTCATTATCATACCTGCGTCAGGTGTTATACGAACTGGAGCATATTGACCAGAAAATCGAAAAAACACTTAAACTCGATGAGCATATTAAATCCATAGCAGCGCAAATTAAGGATGCAGAGAATGCACTTTACTTGGGTAGAGGCTATAACTTCCCAGTGGCATTAGAAGGTGCGCTAAAACTGAAAGAAATCTCCTACATTCATGCCGAAGGCTACCCAGCCGCTGAAATGAAACATGGTCCTATCGCCTTAATTGACGAACAGCTGCCTGTAATTGTGCTAGCTACTAACGAAAGTGCTTACGAGAAAATAGTATCTAACGTTCAGGAAGTAAAAGCAAGAAAAGGCATAGTGATTGCCGTTGTGAACGAAGGCGATAAGCAAATTAGTCAAATGGCAGACTATGTGATTGAAGTGCCACAAACCGAAGAAATATTGAGTCCCCTTATCACCGTTGTACCATTACAGCTGTTGTCTTACCACATCGCTGTGATGCGCGGTGCTAATGTAGACCAACCCCGTAATTTGGCCAAGTCAGTTACAGTAGAATAAATCCAATTCTTAAATAGAAGATTAAAGCAAAAAGCGCTCGCAACAACTAGATTGCGAGCGCTTTTTCTATTTATGCAAGTGGTATTCGTCACCAAGGGCCAATTAATGTAAAGGGCAGCATATTACCTAAAACACCGCTGCGATATTCCAAAGCAGCCAGCCAACGCTCTCAACGACCAAAATATATAAAGGAGCGTTGCTCACATCATTGAAAAATCCCATACTGACATTCAATATTACGGCATAGGTCGAAATTTATGTAATTTTTAAATTCGTAGTCCCAAACCATTAAATGCACGCTCTCAGACAATTAGGACGAATTACTTTTTTCCTCTGCATCAATCAATTAGTCACCAATTAACTGTGCGTTTCGGTGTGACAGGAATATAAAAGAAAATTATTATGGCAAATAATCCACAAAATAGTGAAAAAAGCATAATAAATTATGGTTTTTGAGCTATTGAGGTGGATTAGAAGCAAGAATAATTTTATATAAAGAGTCTAATGCGTAATCTGGGTTAAATTTAGCCACGCGGGGGATATAGCGACCTGTAGCATTTGATTATTAATTGAATGTTATGTAAGTCCCTTTATCACTAGTACATTAAAATTTTAGGAAACGCTACAATAGCAAAAAGATACACGTTAAACTGGACATGTCTTAATATCGCTTAATA
>DATGQB010000197.1:0-9210 GCA_035304405.1 Edaphocola sp. | reverse complement strand
ATATAGTAGCAGGTTTTAGATCAGCAGTTGGCAAAGCCAATAGAGGCTTTTTTAAGACGTATAGACCAGACGATCTGGCCGCAGATGTGATTAGGCATATGATAGCTTCGGTGCCACAAGTGGATAAGGAGCTTATTGATGATGTAATAGTGGGTAATGCCATGCCAGAGGCCGACCAGGGCCTTAACGTAGGTCGTCTGATTTCTTTGATGTCGCTGGATACAGACAAAGTGCCGGGCATGACCGTAAATAGATACTGTGCTTCAGGGCTGGAAACTATTGCTATCGCAGCAGCTAAAATCAATGCCGGAATCGCAGACTGCATTATCGCCGGGGGCGTGGAGAGCATGAGTCTTATTCCTATGGGTGGATGGCGTGTAACGCCCAACCCAAAGGTGGCCAAAGCAAATCCTGACTGGTATTGGGGTATGGGATTGACTGCCGAGGCTGTAGCCAAGGAGTTTAACATTTCCAGAGAAGACCAGGATGAATTTAGCTTCAACTCACACCAGAAAGCGGTAAAGGCTATTGCTGAAGGCAAATTCAGTGAAGAAATTGTCCCCATCGAGGTGGAAGAGATATTCCTCGACGCAAATAATAAACGTGCGAGCAGGATTATAAAAGCCGCTATGGATGAGGGGCCTAGGGCCGATACCTCCCTCGCAGCGCTCGCAAAACTTAAGCCGGTGTTTGCTGCAGATGGCTCGGTTACTGCTGGTAACTCCTCTCAAACCAGCGATGGCGCAGCCTTCGTAATGGTAGTAAGTGAGCAGTTTCTCAAGGACCATAATCTCACTCCTATTGCCCGCTTGGTAGCTCATGCGGTCGCCGGAGTGCCCCCTCGTATCATGGGCATTGGACCTGTAGCGGCTATCCCTAAAGCATTACAAAAGGCCGGCCTTAGTATGAACGACATTAGCTTATTGGAGCTCAACGAAGCATTTGCCTCACAGTCATTAGCTGTGCTGCGCACGCTTGATATTAATCCTGAAATCGTAAATGTAAATGGTGGCGCCATCGCACTCGGACACCCATTGGGCTGCTCGGGAGCAAAACTTTCGGTCCAGCTGTTTAACGAGCTCAGAAGGCGCAAGCAAAAGTATGGTATGGTGAGTATGTGTGTGGGCACGGGTCAGGGAGCAGCGGGTATTTTTGAGATGCTATAAGCGTCAAACAGAATAAGAAAACAAAAAATATTAACATAAAAAGATATTACAATGGCAAAAAGAGCAATTAAAGGAGGTGAATTTATCATAAGAACAACCGAAGCATCAGAAATTTTTATTCCTGAGCAATGGAATGAGGAGCAACTCATGCTGAAAGAAACGGCACAGACATTTCTGGAGCAAGAAGTTTTTCCTAATCTGGACAGAATAGACAGCCTAGAGGAAGGATTAATGCCTGCAATTGTGGAGAAAGCCGGCGAACTAGGACTTCTCGGAATTAATTTCCCTGAAGAATACGGCGGACTTGGACTAGATTTCGTTACGGGTATGCTCACAGCAGAGGTGCTCGGAGCAGGACATTCTGCCGCTGTGGCCTTAATGGCGCATACAGGCATTGGCTCCCTGCCTATTTTATACTACGGCACAGAAGCGCAGAAAGCCAAATATATGCCCAAACTGGCTACCGGTGAATGGAAAGGTGCCTACTGTCTTACAGAGCCCAATGCTGGCTCGGATGCCAACAGTGGCAAAACACGTGCAGTATTATCAGAGGATGGTAAGCATTGGATGCTCAACGGGCAGAAAATGTGGATTACCAATGCCGGTTTTGCCGATGTATTCACCGTATTTGCAAAAATCGATGATGACGAGAATCTAAGTGCCTTTATTGTAGAAAAGGATGCGCCGGGATTATCGCTAAATGCAGAAGAGAAAAAAATGGGCATCAAAGGTAGCTCTACTCGGCAGGTGTTTTTTAATGACTGTAAAATTCCGGTAGAAAATTTATTGTCAGAGAGAGGGAACGGATTTAAAATTGCCGTAAATATTCTCAATATTGGCCGTATCAAATTGGGAGGTGCTGCATTGGGTGCGGCTAAGTCGGTAATTGGAAAATCTATCAATTATGCAAACGAACGTGAGCAGTTTGGCAGACCAATCTCTAAGTACGGTGCTATCCGTCATAAAATTGCAGAGCAGGCCATTCGTACCTACGCAAGTGAAAGTGCATTGTATAGAGCTTCTCAAAATATTGACGACGCTATTCAGGCCCTAGAAGCAGAAGGCATGGACCCTGCGAAAGCAAAGCTGAAAGGTATTGAACAGTTTGCTATCGAATGCGCTATATTGAAAGTGCACTGTTCTGAAGTGCTGGATTACGTAGTGGACGAGGGCGTGCAAATTTACGGTGGCATGGGTTTTAGTGCCGAAGCTCCAATGGACAGAGCATACCGCGATAGTCGTATCAACAGAATCTTTGAGGGTACTAACGAAATCAACCGCTTGTTGATTGTAGATATGGTTTTGAAACGCGCTATGAAGGGTGAGTTAGACCTCATGGGGCCGGCTCAGGCAGTAGCTCAAGAGTTAACTTCAATCCCTGATTTTGCAACTATTGATGAAAATGTACTGTTTGCAAAAGAAAAGGATTTGTTGGCTCGCTTGAAAAAAGCCCTACTTATGGTTGCAGGCGGAGCCGTGCAAAAGCTGATGATGCAGCTATCTAAAGAAGAAGAAATTTTGATGAATATAGCAGATATGGCTATCGAAATCTATGCCGCTGAATCATGCTTGCTTCGTGTGGAAAAGCTGGTAAGTATGCAAGGCGAAGAGGCGTCTGCAGTGCAAATCGATATCGCCAGAACTTATCTGAATGAGGCAGTTGATAGAATCTGGAAATCAGGTAAAGATGCTTTGAACAGCTTCGGAGAAGGCGATGAATTGCGCATGATGCTCATGGGCTTAAAACGATTCACCAAACAGGAACCATATAATGCCAAAGAAGCACGCCAGCGTATTGCGCAGCGCCTGATAGCGGATAATCGCTATAGTTTGTAAGCAGAGATATTAATTAACCCTAAAATCATTGGTCATGAACATGCAATCAAAGCGATTGTTCGATATCTTCTTGCCTGAAACATTCGTAAAGCTTCCGGAATTATTTCTGCGCTATAAGCGTGGACAAGACTGGATGCATTACTCGCCACAGACGGTAAAGGAGTTATCGTATGGACTGGCGCACTACTTAATTGAAAAAGGGTTTGGTAAGAATGCAACCGCTCCTATTGAAAATCGAGACAAAGTAGGACTGATATGTTTTTCGCGTCCCAACTGGCTAATTGCCGATTTGGCTACACAGCTGTCCGGAGCCGTATTGGTACCATTATACCCCAATATAGTAGCATCTGAGATAGTTTCCATCTTTAATGAGACCCAACTCAAGATATGCTTTGTTGGAGATATGAATATCTACAACAAGATTCAGGAAGTGAGAGATCAGATTCCCTCATTGGAAGAAGTCTGGGTATTTGACAATAACTGTCCACCCGAGGCGTTTTGGCGAAATATTATTCATCCTTTCTCAAAGCATCTGGAAGAAGAAGTGTGGGAAGTGGCCAATAGGATAAGTGAAGACAGCATCGCCACAATTATTTATACTTCGGGCACTACCGGTTGCCCCAAAGGGGTTATGCTCAGTCATAAAAACATAGTCACCAATATCAAATCAGTATCACAGGAGTTTTTGCAGGGTTGTCAGCTGGATAAAAACGAATCGCTGAGCTTTCTCCCTCTAAATCATATACTGGAGAAGACAATCATGTATGTGTACCTGTTTAATGCCTTTTCGGTTTCTTTTGCCGAGAGTATAGAGGCAATAGGAAACAACTTACAAGAGGTGAGACCACACGTGTTTGTGACAGTGCCCAGATTGCTGGAGAAGGTTTACGAGAAAATAATTGCTAAAGGAAGAGCGCTTACCGGCCTCAAAAAGTCTATTTTCTATTGGGCCTTGAAGCTGGCACAGCAATTTTCTTTTGATGAGCCCATGTCCGCTACGTATCGTATGAAGCTTAAAATAGCGGATAAGCTAGTGTTTAGCAAGTGGAGAGCAGCATTGGGGGGCAATGTCAAAATTATTGTTGTAGGTGGTGCTGCTTGTCAGCCCAGACTGATACAGATTTTCGGGGCCGCTGGTATTCATGTGCTTGA
The DNA here is from genome assembly GCA_035304405.1 of Edaphocola sp. Lineage (GTDB taxonomy): Bacteria > Bacteroidota > Bacteroidia > Chitinophagales > Chitinophagaceae > Edaphocola. Next base: position 5,056 of record DATGQB010000197.1, on the reverse strand, counting down.
GGGTTATGGCCTCACAGAAACCTCTCCTGTCATCTCTGTAAACCGCTTTGAGCTGGAAGGCCGTAAGCTGGGGACGGTAGGCAAAGTGCTGGATTCTGTGCAGGTAAGACTGCTTGAGGATGGCGAAATTTGTGTAAAAGCCGACAGCGTGATGGTGGGTTATTACAAAAAGCCGACGGAAACTGCAGAGCAATTTATCGATGGTTGGTTCAAAACCGGAGATATTGGTGATTTGAAAGATGGAATGTTGAAAATTACAGATCGTAAGAAGGAGATTTTTAAGACCTCCGGCGGAAAGTTTGTGGTGCCCCAACCCATCGAAAACAAACTGAAAGAGAGCTTTCTAATAGAACAAGCACTTCTGATTGGAGAAGGCCAGAAGTTTGTAAGTGCCCTGTTGGTTCCCAATTTTGCCGCTTTGTCGTCATGGTGTGCCCATGCAGGAATTGAGTACACCACTCCGCAGGATATTATTAAGCACCCTGATGTTGTAGCTCATTATCAAAGCATTATTGATCGTGTGAACAAAAAGTTTAATCATGTAGAGCAAATCAGAAAGTTTATTCTTTTGCCTTATGAATGGACGGTTGATAATGGTGAGCTTACCCCGAGTTTAAAGGTGAAGCGTAAAGTGATTTTGCAAAAATTTCAGAAGCGTATTGAATCGCTTTACCAAACCGCATAAAGCCAACAACTGATTATGGAAACAAAAAAAATATACCTGCACTCGCAAGTGCTTTGGTCAATGATAGATATCAATGGGCACCTAAGACATTCTGCGTATGCAGATTTAGCGGCACAAGCCAGAGTAAATGTGCTGGTAGATTTGGGCTTGGATAAGGCTGCCATGAAATTGGGTTTGGGCCCTATTCTGTTTCGGGAAGAACTGGTTTATCATAAAGAAATCAAGCCTAATGACATGGTTAGCGTCTCCGTTGCCCTGAAAAAGTTCCGGCAAGATGGGAAGCGCTATACCTTGGTCAGTGAAATTTACAATGCCGCCCAATCATTATGTGCTACGGTAACGGTTGATGGAGCATGGTTGGATATCAAAACCCGGAAACTCGCTGCGCTGCCGCAGGAGCTTAACGATGCCTTTGTGAAGATTCCCAGAACCGAAGATTTTTTACTGGAAGCAGCACCTGAAGAGTAAGAAATGCTAGAGTAACATTGTTTGTCCCTTTTTTAACATTTGATGATAGCGTCTGTGCTGCATTGAAATGAACAGCAAATACCTTTCTTATTAACCCCCTAAATTGGAATGAAATGAAAAGATTATTGTCAGGAATTTTAGTCATGGCGCCCTTGAGTCTGTTCGCTCAGGGATACCAGTTGAATCTTCAAGGTACCCGCCAGATTGGAAAGGGTAGTACCGGCCTTGCCGACCCTACAGATGCTACCGCTGTCTTTACCAATCCGGGTAGTATGGCCTTCTTAAGCGCCAACGATGTTACGGTTGGCGTTTCCGGAGTGTTTTCGAATGGTACATTTACAGATGCAAATTCAAATGAGGTCTTTGAGTCAGATAACTCATTGGTAACCCCTTTTAACGCCAGTATCGCATATGGGAAGCAAAACAGTAGGTTCAAATTCGGGCTTTCTGTTTATACACCTTTTGGTAGTACAATGCGTTGGCAGGAAGGTGCTACGGGCAGATTTGAGACAAAGGAGATTTCACTTATCTCTATTACAGCGCAGCCCACGGTGAGCTACAGGATTAATAGTAAACTAGGCATAGGAGTAGGGCTTATGTACACCTATGGTCATGTGCAAATATACAAAGACCTACCGGTACAGTTTAGCGATGGCCGCTTTGGTACTGCCGAGATAGATTGTAAAGCCAACGGCCTGGGAGTTAATGCGGGTTTATACTATGCTGCTACCAATAATTTGTCTTTTGCTTTTAGCTACCGTTCTCGTCAGAATATGAACTCCAGTAAGGGTACGGCAACTTTTGATGTACCTGCTTCTTTAGCTGCCAATTTTCCGAGCCAGGACGTTAATGCAGTGCTGCCACTGCCACAGGTGTTCGGCCTTGGTGCATCTTATAAGCCCAACAAAAATTGGACGATTAATCTAGAAGGATATCTATCTGACTGGTCTAAATACGATACTATTAAAATTAATTTTGAAGAAGCTCCGGTTGCCGGTGCTATGAGCTCAGATTTGATTAGAGAGTATAAGCAAGGCTTTACCTTAAGAGCTGGTGTAGAATACAAGTCAGATAGCAAATATGAGTTGAGGGCAGGCGCGTTCTATACAAAATCGCCTATTCAGGAAGGTTACGTGAATCCGGACGTGCCTGATGCCAACAGAATAAACCCTTCCATCGGTGCCAGTTACAATTTTTCCGACCGTTTTAGAATAGATGCTGCTTTGCTCGCCGAGTTTGTTACCAGAAAGGATCATAATATTATTAGTGGTATCGACGGTACGTATAAGTTCAACATCTTTATCCCATCTATAGGGCTCACTTATAAGTTATAAGTTTTTTTCTTAACTCTTTAATTCGATTTTATGAAACGCTCAAATATAGTTTACTCATTTGCTGCGCTTGCAGCACTTAGCCTGACAGCATGTAAGAAAGATGCCCAATTCAGTGTGAGCAAGGGCGAGGCCGATTTTTCTAAATACGTGGCTATTGGCAACTCGCTAACTGCAGGCTATGCCGATAATGCGCTTTATTATGAAGCACAAGTGGTGTCTTACCCGGCTTTGATGGCTAAGCAATTTGCCCAAGTGGGAGGTGGCGAATTTAAACAACCATTGGTGCCAGAAAATTCTGTTGGTATTGGTAGTGCTGGAAATGCCCGATTAGCCTTGGCTGTGGTGAATGGGGCTCTGACACCCCGCCCTGTGGCGGCTAGTGGTGACCTTTCTATTTTCACAAGCAGTGTCGCAGCCCAAGGTCCATTCAACAATATGGGGGTGCCCGGAGCAAAGGTGACTACTGCAGTCTATCCTGGATATGGCAATCCGGCTAACGGTGCCGGCAATTTTAATCCGTTTTTTACCAGAATGACTACAGCCCCGGCTTCTGCCTCGATGCTTACAGACGCCGTAACTCAGCAGCCTACCTTCTTCTCTGTTTTTTTAGGTAGCAATGATGTGTTGGGATATGCTATCAGCGGTGGCGCCGGTGATGTGATCACTCCTATGGAAGGTCCGGCAGGTATAGGCTTTGCCGCGAGCTACGAAACGCTTATAGGTGCGCTTACCGCCAATGGTGCCAAAGGTGCGGTGGCCAATATAGCTGATGTTACTACAGCGCCATATTTTACCACCATAGCCCATAATAGTTTGGTTCTTACCAGTCAGGTGTTGGTAGATGCACTTAACTCGGCTTATGCACCGCTGATTCAGGCCGGGCTCTGCGAAACATTTAAACTAGGAGCCAATGGTTTTATTATTGAAGATGAAGATTCGCCCGTGGGCATGCGTCAAATCAGATCGGGAGAATTGGTCTTACTGAGTACTCCTCAAGATTCTTTGAAATCTGCAGGTTGGGGCTCTGCAAAACCTCTGGCAAACCAATATGTACTTACTGCCAAGGAGCTTAATAATATCAGACAAGCTACTAATGCTTTCAACCAAAAAATCAAAGAAATAGCAGCAGCTAAAAATCTGGCTTTCGTAGATGTTGCTTCATTTCTGGCCAAAGCCAAAGAGCATGGTATTGAAGCTAATGGTAGAAAAATTACTACTACTTTCGTTACTGGGGGGGCATTTTCTCTAGATGGTATTCACCTCACGCCTATAGGCAGTGCCTTGCTAGCTAATGAGTTTATCAAATCAATTAATAAAACTTATAATGCAGCAATCCCACAAGTAGATGTAACTAGATACGGCGGGGTTAAGTTTCCTTAATATCTATTATGTAACACCTCAAAATTTTAATATATGAAAAGAGGAGTAGTATTACTGACTTTGTTGCTGTCGCTTTTGCTTTCTGCTAAGCTCAGCGCACAAAATATCCTAGGTACTTGGTATAATGACACCAAAGATGCAAAGGTGGAAATTTATAAAGGAAAGGATGGTAAATATCACGGCAAAATTGTCTGGCTCAAAGAGCCCAACCGAGACGGCAAGCCAAAGGTAGACAAATTCAACAGCAACGATAAGCTTAGAACGCGGCCTGTGATGGGCTTAATCATCTTGTCAGGATTCCAGGCACAAAAAGATGGTAAGACCTACGAAGACGGCACCATTTATGATCCGAAGAATGGCAAAACCTATTCTTGTAAAATTACCCAAACCGAGAATGATAAATTGAATATTCGTGGATTCATAGGCATCAGCCTTATAGGCCGAACCACTGTGTGGACACGAGCAAATTAAAAAAGGATTATTATGACATTTCAAGAAGCAGTTACCAATAGCAAAACACTGAGCAAAAAGCCTTCTAATGAAGTGCTACTCCAACTATACAGCTTATACAAGCAAGCCACCGATGGTGATGCACCTGCAAAAGGCGACTATAATATGTTTGATTTCGTAGCGAAAGCCAAGCATGAGGCCTGGCTTAAACGGCAGGGCTTGAGCCCTGAAGATGCCGAGCAGGAGTATGTACAGTTGGTTGAACGCCTTTTGGCAGAAGATAAAGGCAATTAACTATGTGTTTGAGCAGTAAAACAGTATTTATCACCGGTGGGTCCAGGGGTATAGGCAGAGCCATTGCGCTCAAATTGGCAGCGCATGGCGCCAATATTGTCATAGCAGCTAAGTCTGTCACTGAAGACCCTCGGCTTGGTGGTACAATTTATTCTGTAGCGCAGGAGATTGAGCAGCTAGGCGCGAAAGCCCTGGCGCTACCCTGTGATATTCGCAATGAGCAAAAGGTGCAGCATGCCGTGGAACAGGCCCTGGCTACTTTTGGTAGTATAGACGTATTGATTAATAATGCCTCTGCCATCTATCTAAGCAATACCGAGCAACTGACTGTGAAGCAGTTTGATTTAATGCATGATATCAATCTGCGTGGCACATTTATGGTGGCCAAGTATTGCTTACCGCATCTGAAAGCCGCTGCGGGGCATATTGTCACCCTTTCACCTCC
>DATGQB010000196.1:0-5852 GCA_035304405.1 Edaphocola sp. | reverse complement strand
GATGACAGAGCAGAAAGCAGCAGCTCGACACTTCTTGGAGAGGGGTCGGCGTAACTGCACCGCAGCCACAAAACTTTTACCCAAAATGCCACAGAGTAGGCAGGCGCCGAGCATGGAAACAGCACTTGCGGTGCTGCGAACTTTCCTTTCTTATCCCCACGCAATAAGAGCGCCACAAAGGGATACAATAGCATTATCAGCCACCGTACTATTTAGAGCCCCCTACTGCCAAAATCCGATTTGAACCCTAAAATCCGAAACCCACACCCAGCTGTATATGTCGGGTAGACCAGGTATCATTTACAGAAGTTCTGTTTATATCCGAAAGGCCATGCACATACCTAGCAGAAACATGGAAGTGAAGCGGTAGTTTTATTCTTAAACCAATGGCAGCAGACACATAACTATCCTTATATACATCTCTTATCTCATTCAGCACATCCTCTTTATCGTTCATAGATACGATTTTGGTAAACTGCGGCCCCAATTCCAGCCAGGTGGCAGGCAGTACTTTAAAGCCCAGCAGCACCGGTACAGAAAATTCTGTAAAGGTGAAGCGTGCATCATCAATTTGCTCTCTGCCGTTCTTGATATAAGAGCGAAAAACCTCATTGAAGTTATCACCGGTAACCATGCTGGTTTGCGTAAAGTTGCCCTCCACCATCAAACTCATTTTTTCCCCACTGAGGCCAAGATATACCCCACCCAATGGATATCCGTAGTATTTGTCCACCACGTAATCCGAACTGTTTTTATACATATTCGCGCCCACCTTGACCCCTAAATGGAAGCCTTGAGCCTGAGCATCTGAAGCATACAATCCAAGCCCTAGTGCCGCTCCTATCAATCCTTTTATTAATAATCCTTGCATATATATTCTTGTTTTTAAGGTTCTAAAAATGCCAAAGCCTCCCCAACAATGAAGAAACTACCCATAATCAACACCATTTCAGATGCCTTACATGCGGCGAGCGCAGCTGCTACTGCTTCAGCAACAGTAGCAAATTCCGTTCCATCTAGTCCCAGATGATTAGCTTTATCACCTAGCAGATGAACAGCCAAAGCTCTGGGCACCTGCGCCTGCGTAAAATAATACTCAGCATCAGTTGGCAATTGTTTTAATGCCGCCTCCACATCTTTGTCGGCCACAAAGCCCACTACGACATGCTTCCTGCGCTCCCTGTATTCCTCATGTTGCAATTGCCGCATAATCTGATTGATGCCGTCGGGGTTATGCCCTACATCTGCTATAACGAGGGGCTGCTGTCTGATAATATCCCATCGCCCCCGCAATCCGGTTAATTCTTTCACCCTGCTTACCGCTTCCTTAAAAACCTTCGCATTCACCTTCCAGCCAAGGGTCTCCAGCACGGCCACAGCCGCAAAAGATGTTTTGATATTATGTAACTGAAAAGCACCCAACAAATCAGTTTTGATATTCATTATAGCCGCATCCTTGTGCGTTACCAGCTTCATTTCCAGATACTGGGCCCCTTCGGCTACGATAGCCCCATCTACTACAGATGCTGCGTAAACAATTGGTGCATTTTTCAAAATAGCCTGCTTGCTGAATACGGGTTCTGTTTCCTCATGCCTTTGTCCAATAACCACCGGTACTCCCTCTTTGATAATACCCGCCTTCTCGCCTGCAATGGCGGCCAGCGTATCACCTAGAATATGCGTATGGTCGAGACTAATATTAGTAATGACAGAAAGTTCCGGGACGATAATATTTGTACTATCCCAGGTACCCCCCAAGCCGGTTTCGATAATGGCCACATCCACTTTGAGCTCAGAGAAAGCCCAAAAGGCCATAGCCACATTCAGCTCAAAGTAGGAAGGTTGAATGCGATGAATAGCCTCCCAGTATTGCTGCACAAATTGCAGCACCATTTCCTTAGGTATAAGCTGACCATCTATTCGAATACGCTCTCTGATATCTACTAGATGTGGCGAAGTGTAAAGCCCCGTTTTGTAGCCCGCCGTTTGCATACAAGCTGCCAGAATATGACTGGTGCTACCTTTACCATTGGTACCTGCTATATGCACAGATTTAAAATTTCGTTCGGGGTGCTGCATTGCTTCACAAAGCAGCTCTATTCTATCCAGACTAGGATGCAGCGCACTAGCACCGGTAGTGGAGAACATGGGTAATTGGGCAAACAGAAATGCAAGCACCTCTTCATAATCTTGTGGGACTTCAGCGTTCATACTCTTAATTATAAAACGCAAATATATTCTCTAGTATTGGCTTTAAGGGCGTTATCGAAAAAAAATGCTCAAAAGTTTTTGTTGATTAGAAAATTTACCTAATTTCATCCTCACATTGTAAAATGTGCATTATTCTTCCATGCAAAACTATTAAGAAAATGAAAAAAAGACTTTTACTACTCTCCGCTGTCATGGGCCTAACTGGTCTGACATTCGCACAAAAATTAGCGCTTTACGAAGAGTTTTCCGGTGAAAACTGTGCCCCTTGTGCGGCCTACAACCCTGGGTTGATGAGTTTGTTATTTTCTCCGGGCAACGAGAATAAAGTTGTATTGGTTAAATATCAATCTCCGATTCCGTCTGCGGGTCCGATTTATGGTCAAAATACCAGCGATGTACAAAACCGTATGAGCTACTACAGCGTAAACTTTGCGCCAATGGGTTTATTAAACGGTACACGCGTAGGTTCTGGTGCCAACCAAGGTAATATTGTGTTGACTACTCAAGGTATGATAGACGCTGCAGCATTGGAGTCTACTCCGTTTACTATTCAGGTAGGCACGCCAACCATTACAGGTAACCAATTCTCACTCCCTGTAACGGTTACAGCTACCAGCGCTGCCAGCTACAACAACCTTAAATTGCGTGTGGCATTGATTGAAGATCTTAATTATGCTACTGCACCCGGTACTAATGGCGAAACTGAATTCCACCATGTGGTACGTAAAATGTATCCAGCGCCTGCAGGTACGGCTGTACAAAGCTCATTCACACTGGGCCAATCACAGTCATTCACTATCACTGGCGAAATTCCGGGATACGTGAGCGCTGAGCAAGCCAGAAGCTTTGTGGTATGGGTACAAAACGATGACAACAAAGAAGTATTACAAGCAGCAAAATCTGGCAATCTGCCTGCAGCGGCAAATGCTATCAGCTCTGAAGGTATCACTGTGGCCAATAAAATTCAGTGTGGCAGCAGCGCTACTTATAATGCTACTGTAACAATTAAAAACACTGGTACTACAGCTTTAACATCTGCTCAAATTTATTATAAAGCCGGCAACAATGCCTATCAGCAACAACCATGGAGTGGCAACTTAGCTCCGGGTGCTACCACTACTGTAAACTTGTCTATTCCGGTATCAGATTTGGGTGCAATTACCCTTACCGACTCTGTAGCTATGCCTAATGGCCAAGCCGATGCATGGCCAGACAACAATGTTACAGCAACAACAGTTTATTTATTGAACAACGATGAGAAACCATTGCCACAAACTCATGATTTCGAAACTTTGAAACCTGAGTGGGTAGGTATTGGTGGTAATGGCGGTGTGCCTTTCTTCCAAGCCAATGTAGCTACCTTCTTGACCTCTCAAATTGGTGGAAGTGGTTATGACGGTTCGGCCGCAGCTATTACTTTCCCATGCTACTCTATAGGTAGCGGTGCTACAGGCTTCTTCGCCCTGCCTAAAACCGCAATGCCTGCTGGTGCAAAAGCCTTAGACTTCTACGTGGCTTACTGTCAATACCAAGCTGAGAATGACAAATTGGAAGTGGTATACTCAACTGACTGTGGCGCTACATGGACTTCTTTATGGTCTAAACAAGGTGCTCAACTGGCCACAAGAGGTGCCAGCACTTCATTCTTCAAACCAAGCAGCAATAGCGAATGGAGAAAAGAAAGCGTTGACGTAAGCAATGTTCCAGCCGGAGCTAGAATAGCTTTCAAAGCCACTTCTGCATATGGTAACAATATCTACATCGATAATGTAACCTTACGCACCGGTAGCACTACTTCTATCAATGACTTAGTGAATGAAGGCAGCATCAGCCTGTACCCAAGCCCTGCAAGCAACGAACTGAATGTAGCTATCGATATGAAACAAGCTGCTGAGGTTACTTTTGCAGTGTACAATGCACTGGGTCAGGAAGTAATGGTTGAAAAACAATCTTTAGCAACAGGTAAGCAAACTGCTACTTTGAATGTATCTCAGCTTGCTGCAGGTGTGTACATCCTGAATATCGGTAACGGTGAAGGTGCTGTACAACACAAATTCATCAAAGAATAGTTTTGCACTTAGCTATATGCTTCTTAGAACCTGTATTTGACAGTCAAGATAATGGAGCAAAAAAAAGAGTCGGATGGTAAAAAATCCGACTCTTTTTCTGTTATTTGGAAGTAAATGCATAAATTTGGGTGAAATTTATCCAAGCAAACTTTAAAAAATAAATATAAAATGAAGAAAATTTTACTAGCAGGAGTTTTGAGCATGGCAGTTTATTCTGTACAAGCCCAAGACTTTGAAATAGCGGTACGCAACTTTAATACTTCTACTACCGGTTCGGCAGGTGTGGATGAAGAAAATGAGTCTATTAAATTTCACGATACTATTCGCAATCTTACCAACAATCCTTTGAGTGGTGTAAAATGGAAAATTATAGAGCATAATTTACCTGCAGGATGGAAAGTTTGGGGTATATGTGATAATTCTTTCTGCCGCACCGAAGCTCAGGTGAATGAACACTTGGCCAATCCGAATGCAGAAGAAGAATTTTTGCCAATTGCTGTAAATGAAGGCGCTGATATTTACCCATACTTTTTTGTTCCAGCCACTGGAGCCAACGGCACAGGGGTAATGAAGATAAGGGTGTATAATGACAACCAATCAGACACGATTACTTATACGGTACAAAAAAATCCAAGCAATATCAAAGGTGTAAGCGAGGATGACAAACGTGTAGCCCTATACCCAAATCCGAGTATTAATGGTGCTCTGAACATAGCTATTGAGCCAAGCTTGAAAGCAAAGAGCATTGAGCTGTACAATATGCTGGGAGCAAGAATGGTTACCAAAAGTGTAGAAGCTGAGGTAACTAACATGCCAACTGGTCAATTGGCAGCCGGTAACTACTTTGTAAAAATCTATGGCGTCAATGGTGAATTGATTGCGGTTAGAAAATGGACTAAACAATAATACTGCACTAACAAGCTTAAGGCAGCAATATCAAAAAGAGCATCTGTTCGCATGAACGGATGCTCTTTTTTCAGGGAAAATAGCGAATAGTGAATAGAGAATAATGAATAGAGATTAGTGAAGAGTGTATAGTGTATAGTTGAGAGTAAATAGTTTTGGCGTGCTTTGTGCAACTGCTCTGTGAGAACAAAGCCTTTTCACGAAAAGAACGCAGAGCTATATTTCCCTCCATGAATAACTTTCACTTGCTCGCAAAGGGCGCAGAGAATTTTTATCACGCAAAGAACGCAAAGATTTATTTCAGCAAAGGGCGCAAAAGGGATAAAGTACATTTTGACCCTTTGCGAAATTTGCGAGGAGAAAGCCTTTTCACGAAAAAACGCAGAACTATATTCCCCTCTATGAATAACTTTCACTTGCTCGCAAAGGGCGCAGCGAATTTTAATCACGCAAAGAACGCAAAGTTCGGGAGAAGATGAGAAGCGTGAGGGGCAGCAAAGGAAAGCCCGCAGCAGCGCAGACATTGTTTTTGACCTGTTTCTAGCCTGTGCTAAGCTAGCATGCAGCACACCGAAACCATAAGTTTTAAGGCTGCGCTGCGAGGACTTGCAGTGGATGGCCCGACCCGCCGCCCGTAAATGCTTGACTTCCGGACCTGCCTGAAAC
>DATGQB010000195.1:0-5378 GCA_035304405.1 Edaphocola sp. | reverse complement strand
AACAAATATTAGCAACATGGGGGCTGATTTAAACCCTCAGCATATATATTTGTCTATCTTTATACATAGGATTGAAAATACAGATACAAATCATGAAGAAAATAATTTTAAGTTTTACTGCCATGGCCATGCTTACGGGTGCCAGTCTGAATGGAGAAGCGCAGACATTAAAAAATATATTGAATACCCTTCAGGGTAGTAATAATAGCCAGTCTGGCTCTCTGACCAATAGTCAGGTAGTGAGCGGACTGAAAGAAGCGCTGCGCATTGGTGCCAACAATGCTGCCAATAAGCTGTCTGAAACCGATGGCTTTTTTAGAAATGCTGCGGTGAAAATCTTGATGCCTCCCGAGGTAGCTCAGGTAGAAAAGACATTGCGCTCTGTGGGAATGGGTTCTATAGTAGATAAGGCTATCCTTTCAATGAACCGGGCGGCAGAAGATGCTGCTAAAAAAGCGGCACCTATCTTTGTAGATGCTATTACTTCTATGACCCTGGAAGACGGCTTTTCGATTCTAAATGGAGGACAGAATGCCGCGACTAACTTTTTGAGAGGCAAAACTTCTGCTGCTTTGTCTTCTGCTTTTCGTCCTGTGGTACAGCAATCATTAGAAAAGGTGGGCGCTACAGCAATGTGGAAAACAGTATTTACCACATATAACAAACTGCCTTTGGTGGCTAAAAAAGTGAATCCTGACCTTTCATCATATGTGGTGGAGCGGGCATTAGACGGGATGTTTTATAGCATAGCCCAGGAAGAACTGAAAATAAGAACAGACCCGGCAGCGCAGGTGACTAATCTGCTGAAGCAGGTGTTTGGCAACAAGAAATAGAGAGCGCTTATAGTTTTAGGGGTTTGTTATGCAAATATTTGAATCCGAAGCCTTATATTTGTAGGAAAACATAACAGCTGATGAACTTTAATAACAATTTTGATAACAAAGAGACAGACATCGAAACCATTATTGCCGAACCGGTAAGTGAGAGCCGTGTCTCCAATTACATTGCAAAGGTGTATGGTTGGATGTTTTTAGGATTATGCCTTACTACAGTGGCCGCATTTGTGGTAAGTAGCAGCCCTACATTACTGGCCATGGTATTTAGTTCCAAATTGGTCTTTTTTGGCTTGTTTTTGGCACAATTGTTTTTGGTGGGTTACCTGAGTCTGCGCATTCATAAGATGAGCAGTGCGACGGCTACCGCAGTATTTCTGGGTTATGCCTTGCTTACGGGCGTTACTTTCTCGGCCATTTTGCTGGCATATTCTGCGGCTACTCTGGTTACCACATTTGGCGTAACTGCCGGAACCTTTGGGGTAATGTCGGCTGTAGGATACTTTACCAAAAAAGATTTGACTTCCTTTGGCCGCTTGATGATGATGGGGCTAATAGGCATTATTTTGGCTTCTTTGGTTAACTTCTTTACAGAGAGTCCTACGCTGTACTGGATTATCTCTTATGTGGGTGTGGCGGTGTTTGTAGGATTAATCGCTTACGATACCCAAAAAATCAAACAATATGCGTTGATAGAGGATGCAGAGATGCGTAAGAAAGGTGCCATCATGGGTGCACTGGCTTTGTATCTTGATTTTATCAACCTGTTTTTAATGTTGCTGCGTATATTCGGACGCCGCGACTAAAAATAATTTACTATATTTGTTATGCAAGCAGCCTTATTCAGGCTGCTTTTTTATAGACCATTTTTTAGCAACATTCATCAAGGAGTATCAATAGCATGAAGGGATTACGCGTACTACAGACATTGATCTTATTATTTTCGATTTCCATTGCCTGTGCCCAGCAGCCCGCTGCAGTTCCCAAGGATATAAAAGTGGTTTCGGAAACCAAAGATGCCAATGGCAATACGGTGCGTAAAGTACAATACAAAGAGCGCGGGGTCATTGTCACGCAGACCACCATACTGCCCCCAATGCCCAGTTTCACAGACCGCACCCCTTATAATGTGGATACTATGAACCTGGACTCTATGCTGGTGCTGGTGGAAAAATCGAAATACCTGGTGGCACTTATATACAAGCGTAAGCGCATTAGACAATACAAAGCAGTGTTTGGGCCAGACCCACTTAAGGATAAGCTGTGCGAAGGAGACAGGTGCACACCTGAGGGGTGGTTTAAGATTTTGGCTATCAGAAACAATGCCAACTGGGGCAAGTTTATCCAAATCAACTATCCCAATGAGGAGTCTTACAAAAAGCATAATGAGGCCAAGGCGAAAGGCCTGATACCTCCTAATGCGAAAATTGGGCACTCCATTGGATTTCATGGCACCTATCCTACTGGTGCCGATATGGTGGAAATGGGCATAGGCTGGACGGATGGCTGCGTATCCATGACTACAGATGATATTATGGATTTTTATAAGTTTGTAAAGCCCGGCGTGCGTGTGTACATTCGCAGATAAGCCGCGATAATGCTGTTATAAGTGCATTATTGCATGTGGAAATCGGATTAGGCAGACTGTTGATGCCGGCCCTGTTTTGCTATAAATACTACACTTCTATGAAGCAAGTGAGTTCCCTGTTTACAAAAGTTGTGGTTTCACTAACGGTAGCCGCCATTGCGATTATTTTATCATGGCAGCTAGCCGATAAGAGTTTCAGCAGGTTGGAAGAGCCACTTTCCAAGCTGGCAGACCCTTATCCACCTTTGGATTTGGTAAATTCAATTTTCAAAGATGTGGTGACACTGGATGTGGCACAGCGAAGCTTTAATGACAATGGAGATGCCTCTGAGCTGGACACCTTTATCTATATTGCCCGCAATATTAGTAATAATCTGGATTCCTTGGCCGGCTGGGTGAGCTATGACTCTATGCAGAGCAACAGGCTGCTGTCTATGAAGGAACTTTTGAGTCAAAAGTTGGCTTTGTTTGAGGAGTATATTCAGCTTAATAAAGATTTTGAGCAGTATGATGCAGTAAAAGAGCAGGTGCAGCAGCTCAATCACTATATTCAGAAAGAGAGTATTCTAGGTGGGTCCAATGCTAATAAGTTGGTGAAGGAGGTTACCCATGTAAAGAAGGTGCAGGTGATAGACTCAACAGCGCCCAAAAAACGCACTTTGGTAGATAAAGTACTGGGACGAAATAAAAACAAGGGAGCCAATCAGGTTAAGGAAGAAACGCAGGAGGAAACGTTACTCGTAGTAGATACCCAATCGCTCAAGAAGGAAAATAAAGCCATTCGTAATCTGGGTCAGGCTATAAGTAGTTCGGAGCAGCACCGCACCCTGCAGATTCAACAATTGCATTCCAAAAGAGCAGAGTTAGACTATACTGCAAGTATGCTGTTCAACCAGTTTTTGGAAACCTTGGTCGATATAGAGAGGGCTGAGCGGGATTTCAACAATGCCAATAAACGCAATGCTGCATCGATAATTGAGAAAGGCTTAAACAACAGCAAAGTATTGTTGATTGGTTTTTCAGTACTCAGCATAGTTCTGGCAACCCTTATATTTAATGATATTTCAAAAAGAAACAAGTACAAAAAGGCACTCATCCAGGCCAAGGAAGCAGCTGTGCAGGAAGCCGCAGCTAAGCAACGTTTCTTGTCGAACATGAGTCACGAAATTCGCACCCCCTTGCAAAGTATCATTGGTTACACAGAGCTGGTGCATCAAGAGCCAAATCAAGAACAACAGGCCCATTTGCTCAAAGTGGTGCATCAGTCTTCCTTGCATTTGCTGCATATTGTCAATGAAATATTGGATTTTTCCAAAGTCAATTCCGGCAAGTTCTCGCTAGACCCCACCCAATTCCGGCTGGCGGAGGTGGTGGGTCAGGTGGCAGACATTATTGCCGTACAGGCTCATAGAAAGCACTTGCAGTTTGTGGTAAAGGCTCCGGATTTGCAGCAGCTTCCTCTCTTATATGGAGATGCTTTTCGACTCAAGCAGATATTGCTCAACCTCCTGAATAATGCCATAAAGTTCACGCAAAAGGGTTCTGTGCAGCTACGCCTCGATACTAAGAAGCATCAAGAGGAGCAAATTGAATGTGAATTTGAAGTAGTAGATACGGGAGTTGGTATTACCACTAAAGACCAGCAAAAGGTATTTAAGGCATACGAGCAAGTAGGGCAGACCGCAGGTAAACAGGGTAGTGGCTTAGGATTAAGTATTGTCAAAGAGCTGGTTGAGCTTCAAGGTGGCCGTATAAGTCTGGAATCGACAGCAGGTAAGGGTACGCACATTCGAGTCTGCATACCCTATGCCTTGGCGGAGGGTACCGAATCTGCTGGTCAGACCTCACTGAATATAGCTGCTCAATCGCCGGCAAGCCTAGTATGGTTGATTGATGACGACGCCTTTATACTGGAGTTGTGTAGCAAAATTCTTGCTCAGAATGGTATTCCTTTCCGCAGTTTTGGCACCCCATCTGAAATGCTACAGGCAGATATTCCCGCCGAGCTATCACATATACTCACGGATATCCGCATGCCCGAACTCAGTGGTATTGAACTTATAGCTGCGCTAAAGACCAAGTTTGACGGTAAGCAAGCGCCTCGTTTTGTAGCCATGACGGCACAGGTGTTGCCAGATGAGCTGAGCCTACTCTTAGATGCCGGATTTGACACTGTGCTGCGCAAGCCATTCGTGGTTAATGAGTTGCTGCAAATACTTGGTGCAGTAGCTCCTGCCAATAGTTCCACCCAGCATACTGTACCTACTGCAGCTGAGGAAGATGAGCTTATGCAGTTATTCATGCAGGAAACCCAATCCGATATTGCCTTTTTGCAAGCGCACAATCAATTGGCGCATGCCGATTCACTTGCAGAAGTGTTGCATAAAATGGCTACACGATTATCTCAGTTTGGCTATAGTGCAGCGGGCAGGAAAGCCAGACAGCAAGAGCTCAATCTTCGGCAGGGAAAATATGACGCAGATGCTATAAGTGCACTGGTCGAGGATGTGGCTAGCTTGCTCGCTTCCTAATACTGATACCTTATATTGAGCTCCTGCGGCGCTGCAGCAAGTTATTAGCGGGGTATTATAACTGTATCCTTCCGCATTTTTGCATTTTCTGCTGGTCGCACTTCATGTCCGCGCAACGCTCCACTTCGTTGGTCCTTGATGAGAGCGAGCGCTTTCTTAAATTATTGTTTCTGGCGCACTTCAAATCCAACCAGGGGGCTGGATGAGGATGCGCACTTAATTTTGGCACGTACTTTGCCATTTTTTTGATTTAAGTCAAAAAAATAGCCAGCAGCTTGAAGTCAGGCGGGTCGCTGCAATTTATACTTTATTAACATACAGTACTTTTTCCGGAGCCGGGGCCTGCATTTTGCATATGGTGGCGTCCCTCAGGAAGGGGTTTCAAGATGTTGGATTCTGTTGGATATTGTTGACAAACCTTAACTA
>DATGQB010000194.1:0-5664 GCA_035304405.1 Edaphocola sp. | reverse complement strand
TGATGTCGATATCTATAACCCGCAATCCCCATTTTTCCTGTCGCACGCGGCCCAGGCTGTTTTCAATTTGTTGTAAGCAGTGCAGCAGGTCCTGAGCACTAAGCGCAGTGGCTATTTTTAGCGCTTGATTCAGATGCGGAGGCAAGTCTGTCTTGCCCCAGGATGCCGTTTCATACACTGCAGATGCTGCCAGAATATTGCCAGTGGCAAGGGCTATGGCAGCTCTGGCGCTCGCCAATGCGGCTGCGCGGTCGCCCTCATTGCTGCCTAGGAGCAGATACGCGATGTTCAATGCCTATTAATTTGTGTTTAGTATTCTTGCGTTTCACGAAGTATTTTCGCCCCAAAAATTGCTGCAAATTTGGAGAGAAACACCTCTTTTACTTCTTCCTGATCGAGCTTGTGTCCCAGCTCTTTTACCATACTGGTTACCCCTTTGTCGCTTATGCCGCATGGCACGATATGTCCAAAATAGCTCAGGTCTGTATTGATGTTTAGTGCCAGTCCGTGAATGGTAATCCATCTGCTGCAGCGCACACCCATAGCGCATATTTTTCTGGCCAGCTGAGGCTTATCGGCATCCAGCCATACGCCGGTGGCTCCGGGCAGGCGCATGCCTTCTATACCATAATGACCTATGGTCTGAATGATCGCCTCTTCCAGGCTGCGCATATACCAGCCCAGGTCGGTCTTAAACGCTTCAAGGTCCAGCACCGGGTAAGCAACCATTTGGCCGGGGCCGTGGTAAGTAATGTCCCCGCCACGGTTAGTTTTATAAAAGCTTACCCCCAGTTCCTGCATGCGTTGATTGTTAATCAGCAGATTTTCCAAAAATCCACTTTTCCCCAGCGTATATACATGTGGATGTTCTACCGTAAACAAATGCTGTTTGATGGCTTTTTGTGCTAGCTCAGACTCCGGCTCGGCATGTCTTGCCGCCTTGATATCGAGCCCTTCTTTCATTAAGCTTTCCTGGAGCGTCCATGCGTCCCCATATTCCATCTGGCCCAGGTCTTTATATTCTACAGGTATCATATGATTGAGTGTAAAAATGAGTGCTGCAAAGTTCGCATAAATTTTGCTACCGTATGTCATAAAGCCATCGTAATATAAGCAGCAGCGACCCTTTCGTCCTAATTGTTGCGTTTTGGCTAATTGCAATGCCATATTATTTGGGCGTGCCCGCCGCTTTATTCCCATGGTCAGTGAGGCGTGCCGGTTTATCGGTTGGGGATACAATGGGGCACTGTTCGCTGCGGCGGTGCGGGCTATTGGCTGCAAGTCCTCGTGGCGCAGATTGGGGCGAGGGTTGCCTCGGTTTGTTGCTACTGTATTGCCGTTTGGGACTGCCCGCTTTCAGGCTTGCTTTGCTCCCCTGCGGGCTTTACGCCGCTATCCCTCACGCGGTTCAGCTGCCAGTGCTCCATTTGAGTCGGCTTTTTGCCTCTGGCAGTGGAAGGTAAATGACAAGCACCTGAATAACCTACTGAGCAGGTTTCTTACTTCTAAAGCTGAAATAATTTTGCGCCAGATAACTGGTGATGGAGAGAATGATGGTAGTAAGTGCCTGCGATGGGGTAGCCCAGAAGCCACAGATACCGGCAAAAAAGTGAAGTAACAGATAGTTGCCCAAAATACTCATTGCTGTGACGAGACCGTAGCGGAAGAGTTGCACTCTGCCCTTGAGATGTGAACCTTGAAATACTACAAATTTGTTGAGCAAAAATCCTAAAGGGAAGGTAAAGCACAATGCAAACATAAAAGCCGCAATATAATCATTCATGGGTATTATCCCGAGCAAATAATACAGGCTGCCTTTAAACATGAAATTGTAGCTAAACCAGTAAAGTGCCAGATTGAGCAGGGCGTTGCCGCCACCACATGCTGCATAGCGGAAAGTTTGTAATGGAACAAACTTTCTAAAGATGGGAAAATAAAAAAAATCGATGATTTGAATAATCAAATACTTCGAAGGGCGCAACATGTGTCAAAATTGTGCACAAATGTATATTTTATCTGCCTTTATGCCAAACCCTGCAACATTGTTTTGCAATTATTAACTTGTAGATGGCCAGGATATCATTGCTCGTGTACTACAATGACCAGTAGGCAAGCAAAAAGCCGACGAATAAGTGTACTCGCCGGCTTTGAATGCTGATATCAGTGTTTAGTCTTTTACAAACTTGAACCTGGCCAAAGGGGCCATTCTTGCCTTGTTTAGTGATAAAACTCCATTGTTTACAGTGTAGTTATCAGCCGCTTTTAATGCATTGTGCAGGTTTTGTTCTACTTGCATAATATCGCCACCTATACATGCCATCATGGTTTGAATAGCATCACCAAAGGCAATTTTAAAATTGTTGGCCGCTTTCATTTCACCGCCAAAACCGTTGCAACCACCATGGCCGGTAAAGGTGCCATTTTCATTAAAAGCTATATAAGGGTTTTTACCCTCTGGGCCACGGTCTTCAATGGCCTTGCCATTAAGCTCAATAAGTACCCATTTACCACCGAGCAGCGCTTGGTCTATGGTCATATTATTTATTTTGATAGCACCGGCATTGCCTTTCATATATACCATGCCGGTAGCTTTGTTTTTGATGTTTCCTTCCTGTATTACATATTGCTCATTGATGCCGGAAAGTATTATGCTATTGCCGGACGGTGACCATTTAAAAGTTCCGGAATTATAGGTATTGCCATTCTTGATATAATAGCTATTGTCATCAAACAAGTTGAGCTCGCTCACCCCATTAGAATATGGTCCGGCCCAGTCAAGGCTGTTTTTAGCATTGTGGCTATCTACTTTAGGTTTTGACTGAGCTATTGCTTGGGTACCTAGAGAAAGGCTAAAGCATAATGCTCCGAGTGCTGCCAGTTGTTTTGTATTCATATTGTACTGTTTAATCGTTAAGCGTTTAGATTAATGTTTAAGGACAAAGTTTATTGGCAGAGCCCAAAAATGTTTAAACATTTTGAGCTGCAGGCCATATGCATTGTCTTATTGCCAAAGGTAAGTAAAAATGTGTATAGCAATGGCAGGAGCTTTTTGCTTGGGGAGAGTCGGGCAGGAGGCTGCAATATGAAAGGTTATAAAAGAGAAAAATCCGCAATGCTGGAGAGCATTGCGGATTTTATGCATGAGGACAGTCTGAAAAATATTATTCAGCTGCGCCTTCTTGTTTGTTTTCTTCGTTGTTAACTTCTGGAGTTGCAACGTTTTCAGTGGTAGTTTCAGCAGCTGCAGCAGCGTTTGCTTTTTTACCACCGCGGCTACGACGAGTTTTCTTAACAGTAGCCTTAGTGTTTACGTTGTAAGTAGTGTTGAAGTCAACCAATTCAATAAGAGCCATATCAGCGGCATCACCCATACGAGGAGCCATTTTGATGATACGGGTATAACCACCTGGACGGTCAGCTACTTTTTCACTTACTACACCAAACAATTCTTTGATAGCCTCTTTGTTTTGCAAGTGAGAGAATACCGTACGACGATTGTGCGTAGTATCGTTTTTAGACTTAGTGATAAGTGGCTCTACATATACGCGCAATGCTTTCGCTTTGGCTAGGGTAGTAACGATCCTTTTGTGTTTAATCAGTTCGATAGCCAAGTTGCTTAGTAAGGCTTTTCTGTGAGCCTTAGTGCGACCTAAGTTGTTGATTTTGTCTCCGTGACGCATGATTATAAATGACTTTTAGAAAAATGTTGTACCGTGTCAAGGAATACAACACTGTTTTACCGCCCTAAACCAAATGATATCCGGTAAAACTAATTGGGTTATACAATTTATTAAGGAGCCCGGATTTAGGGGAAGGCCGGGCTTAAAAAAGCTTGTTGGAGATTAAAGCAGATTTTGCTCGCTTGCTTTTACTCTAGAAACATCCATACCGAAAGTCAAACCACGTTCCGTCAATACTTGTTCGATTTCTGCAAGTGATTTCTGACCGAAGTTGCGGAATTTCATCAGTTCGTCCTGAGTATATTGTACCAGTTCAATTAAAGAGTTGATTTTAGCCGCTTTTAAGCAGTTGAAAGCACGAACAGAAAGTTCTAAGTCTTCAAGAGGCGTATTTAAAACTTTGCGCAATTGTAAAAGACCTTCGTCTACAGAATCCTCTTTTTCTTCTTGTTTCGTATCCAGAGAGATATTTTCGTCTGTGATAATCATCAAGTGTTGGATAAGGATTCTAGAGGCTTCTTTAACGGCTTCTTCAGGGTGAATAGTGCCATCAGTAATCACCTCCATAATAAGTTTTTCGTAGTCAGTACGTTGTTCAACGCGGGTATTTTCAATAGAGTATTTTACATTTTTAATCGGAGTAAATATAGAGTCTATTGAAATATAGTTTAAAGAGTTGTCTCTTGGTTTGTTTTCCTCAGCCGGTACATATCCACGTCCTTTTCCGATGAAGATTTCGATTTCCATGGTGGCAGATGGGTCAAGATTACAAATCACCAATTCAGGATTCATTACCTCGAAGTGAGGTGTAGCATCACCGATCATTGCTGCAGTAAACTGCTCCTTGCCCTTAATCAACAAAGAAACCTTATCCGTTGAAACACCTTCGCCAGTAGCTTTGAAGCGTACTTGCTTAAGATTCAAGATGATTTCAGTTACATCTTCGATTACGCCTTTAATCGTATCGAATTCATGCTCTACTGTAGCAATCTTGATTCCGGTAATTGCATATCCCTCCAGCGAACTGAGCAGCACTCTACGCAAAGCGTTACCGATGGTTACACCATATCCTGGCTCCAGCGGACGGAATTCAAATTGTGCTTCGAAGTCAGTTGCTTTCTGCAATACAATTTTGTCGGGCTTTTGGAAACTCAATATAGCCATATTGAAAGTTTGTGGTTTTTTTGGTAGTTTATGCCGATATATGATATCGGCTTATAAATAAATTATGCGCAATGTAAATGGAAATTCGCTGACCCCCAAATTTATCGAAGGTCAGCAAATTTGCCTTATAATTATTTCGAGTACAACTCTACAATCAATTGCTCTTTAATGTTTTCCGGAACGTATTCACGCTCAGGGGCAGCGATAAAGGTACCTTTAATTTCTTTATCGTTCATGTCTAACCAGTTGATGTTCGGATTTTTAGGACGAATCATGCTGGTTACTGCTGAGTTAACTTTTGATTTTGGTTTCAATTCGATAACATCACCAGGTTTCAAAATGTAAGAAGGGATATTTACCGGTTCACCATTTACCAAAATGTGTTTGTGAGACACCAACTGACGAGCAGCAGGGCGGGTAGGGGCAATACCTAAACGATACACAGTATTGTCTAATCTTGATTCCAATAATTTAATCAAGTTTTCACCGGTAGCGCCTTTCAATCTAGCAGCTTCTTTATAAGTATTTCTAAATTGTTTTTCCAATACCATGTAAGTGTATTTCGCTTTTTGTTTTTCTTTCAATTGGATGGCATACTCAGATTGAGATTTGCGTTTGCGGTTGCCACCGTGCATACCCGGAGGGTTGCTGTTTTTTGAAAGGTTTTTACCAGAACCCAGAATAGGTTCGCCAAATGTACGGTTAATCTTGTTTTTTGGTCCAGTGTAACGAGCCATTTTTAAAATTTATTTATCGATTTTTAAGGGTTAAAAATGCTCTTTTGTCTCATATAAAAATCGTAAAAGCGGATACAAAAGAG
>DATGQB010000193.1:0-8445 GCA_035304405.1 Edaphocola sp. | reverse complement strand
ACTTTGCGGTGGAAGGTATGGCATTTCCACCTAACCATCCATATATGCAGGCTGCGCCATTAAATGATAAGCAGTTGTTGAGCTGGACTGATGCCAACTATCAAAACTATCCCGAACAAAGGCCCAACCGAAATGGGAAAGTGTACGAAACTAATTTGCACTATAAGCCTACTAAAAGTCGAAAGGAGCAAGCAAGAAAGGAAAAGGACTGGCAAAACAGGCTAAAGGCTGCTGACGCTATTGCCCACTATTTCGACACTGAATTGTTTATCCCGCCAACATTCCGGACGAATAGGGACTGGCGTTATTCCTATTTTTACGACAGAATACTTATACCAGGGAAAATGCCCGACCTAAAGTTTAACATTGAGTGGTGGGAGCTAGAAAGTTATGAGGGTGAATTTAATATTAAAACTAGGGTAAAGAAGATGCTGAAAGCCGGAAAGGACCAAATAGATAAAATCATCATATTCATGAATCACGACTATGATATTACCCGTATTAAACAACAGGCTATGGGATACGTAAACAAAAACCCCACTATCAAACAGATTATGCTATTAGACGCAAAAGGGAATCTTCATAGATTACTCTAAAATAAAGACCGCTGCCAACAACAATTGCTGAACAGCGGTGATCACCAGGTGCGATACCCAGCATTGCAAATATACCACTTTTTTGATATGAGCACAAAACTTATGCAACAAAAAGCAAAAATGCACCACGCCTATGCCAATAGGACCATGCCGAGGCGATATTTTTATAAGACTAATCAATATTCTCACCTTTCACTGCTTTAAGCGCCCCATAAAAACCTTTGAATGCTTTCGTTATGCTTCCCAAAAGGTTAAACCCTAGTCTCTTCATGTTCTCTAGGATTGACCAGCATTCTACTGCTATGCATATCCCAAAACTTATTTCAATAATGTTTGCCTCCCTGTTGCTAAGCGGCAAGTGTATAGATCCGTCGAAAAACATTTTATACATGATAGCCGCCATCCCAATAAACAGAAAATATGTACAGGCTTTGAGGATAGAGCCCCTCGCTCTACTGCTCTGAAAAAAGTAGGGCTCACGATGCTCCTTTTGCAAGAATACGGTTGTTATATAAAATCAGCCCAGATTCAGCGTTTGTAGCAACTCAGATAATAAATGAACTCAGCAAAGACAGTAAGCAACCGGAACCTAACAATTCCGCTTTTCCGCGAGGTCAGACCCACAACCCCGCACCCAGTGCTGCTCTACCCACTAACTCCCCCTAATTTCTTTCACATCCGAGATCTCATTGTTCATACATTAGAACAGGCCAAAAGCTTACTTTACCAGAAGGCTTATCAAATATTGAAAATACAGACATTGTTTCCACCGTCATTACCCTATCATTCACCGAAAAGCAAGAAGTGATTGACCAGGATTTCAGCTTATATGCTATTTTTACATCATCAACATAACAGAAAGCAAATCATAAAGCATGAAATCATTTGCATTTCTTATCATCAACCTGGCAAGCCCACTCATCCTCATGGCACAACAAAACACCATAATAAGAAAAGACCTTGAACCAGCCTTGATAGCACAATACGTCAACCAGGTAAGCGCACAAGAAATTACATTTCCCCCCGGTCAAACCGCTCCCAAACATTTGCACCCTTGTCCAGTGGTGGGTTATATAAAATCTGGTGTGGCTTTATTTCAAATAGATGGGCAAGAACCTGTATTGCTCAAAGAAGGCGATACCTTTTATGAGCCGAAGGATGCACACATACTCCACTTTGACAATGCCTCTCAGACAGAACCCATGACTTTCATAGCTTTCTACCTCAAAGAGGAAGATGAAGCCAATGTAAAGATTCTCGATTAATCTTAATTGCTAACCATAAACTGTACGGCATATGCAATCTCTATCAATACTTTTAGGCATCATTTTGTTTAGCCAAGCTGCTTACGCCTTCAGTAATAATCATAAAAATCAAGGACTGATCATTCAGTCTCAACGCCAAAAATATATATTCGAGGAAACCAAAGCGCCCCTAGATACGCTTACAGAAGCTTATCTAAAAAATGATATCAATCAAATCATTAGGGATATAAATAGCACAAACGCAGTCCCACAGTGGACAAAGATAGACAGCATCAATTTAGAACAAAGTACCGAAGGAGGCTACGCAAAGTATTATTATCTAAAAAACGAACTAAAAAAAATCACCGCATGCCATTATGGCGAAACCGGCCAATCAATTAGTGAATACTATTTAAAAAACGGGAAACTGATATTCCTAATCGAGCAATCAGCCTACTACAACCGCCCCATTTACTATGACACTCTTGCCATGCAAGAAAATGATGACGACGAAAGCCTCAATCCTGAACATAGCGAAATAACGCTCAGTAAAAGCTTCTTCAAAAATAATCAGCTCATTCACCAGCTTAATAGCGATGACTGTGGCGCCCCTTTCTCTACTGAGTATCTAATGAAGGAACAGGTAAGAATTGAGAACAAATTAAAATCATTAAAAACACTGGCGCCAAAACAATCTTCCCAACCCGACAGGCCAGAAAAGGGCAGGAAGTAGAACCCTGAGAAATTGTCCAAGTAACCCGCCAGGCATAACGCACCAAACGCAAAAAAGATCACTCTTTCCGAGTGACCTTTTTTATCATAAGAAAAACAACTTATAAACTAGTTTTGAAACTGAGGAATCAAACCTTTAGCTAAATCTACCATTGCTTGAATACCATCTTCAGGCAAGTTACCTTTCTTAAATTCAGCTAATACATTCGGCAGCTTCGCTTGCATTTCGGTAATGAACTGATTTTCGAAAGCTTTAATGTTTTTAACAGGTACTTCTCTTAATAAATTGTTCGTACCCAAGTAAATGATAGCGATCTGCAGCTCTACAGGATATGGGTTAAACTGGCTTTGTTTCAAAATCTCTACGTTACGCGCACCTTTGTCGATAACTGTTTTGGTAGCAGCGTCAAGGTCACCACCAAATTTAGAGAATGCCTCCATTTCACGGTAAAGTGCCTGGTCAAGTTTCAAAGTACCCGCTACTTTTTTCATGGACTTAATCTGCGCAGACCCACCTACACGGCTTACTGAGATACCTACGTTAATCGCAGGGCGGATACCAGACAAGAACAAGTTGGTTTCCAAGAAAATCTGACCGTCAGTAATAGAGATTACGTTAGTAGGGATGTATGCAGATACGTCACCGGCTTGAGTTTCGATAATTGGAAGAGCGGTAAGTGAACCACCACCTTTTACCATATGTTTGATAGAGTCTGGAAGGTCATTCATATTCTTAACGATTTCGTCGTCGTTAATCACTTTCGCAGCTCTTTCCAGTAAGCGAGAGTGCAAGTAGAACACGTCACCAGGATAAGCTTCACGACCCGGTGGACGACGAAGCAACAAAGAAACCTCACGGTAAGCTACAGCTTGTTTAGACAAATCATCATAAACAACCAATGCAGGACGACCAGTATCACGGAAGAATTCACCAATCGCAGCACCTGCAAACGGAGCATAGAACTGCAACGGAGCTGGGTCAGCAGCCGTAGCTGAAACGATAATAGTATATGCCATGGCACCATGCTCTTCTAAAGTCTTCATTACTGAAGCCACAGTAGAAGCTTTCTGACCAATAGCTACATAGATACAGTAAACAGGGTTACCAGCTTCGTAAAATTCTTTTTGATTGATGATAGTATCAATACAGATAGCAGTCTTACCAGTTTGACGGTCACCAATTACCAACTCACGTTGACCGCGACCGATTGGAATCATCGCATCTACGGCTTTAATACCGGTTTGTAATGGTTCTTTTACTGGCTCACGGAATACTACACCCGGAGCTTTACGCTCGATAGGCATTTCGTACAATTCACCTTTCAAAGGACCTTTACCATCGATAGGCTCACCCAAGGTATTTACCACACGACCAATCATACCCTCACCTACATTGATAGATGCGATACGACCAGTACGGCGCACTTTAGAACCTTCTTTAATATTATCGCCTTCACCCATCAATACCACACCTACGTTATCCTCTTCAAGGTTCAACGCGATAGCTTTAGTACCATCTTCAAATTCAACTAATTCACCTTGACGCACACCGCCAAGACCATAAACACGTGCAATACCATCACCAATCTGTAACACAGTACCTACCTCTTCAAGGTCTGCAGAGCTGTTAAAATTACTCAATTGCTGGCGTAAAATCGCCGATATTTCATCCGGTTTAATCTCAACCATTGTTATAGAAATTTATTAATGATGTAATTAAAATTTAATTGCTCGGATTAAATATCCGCAACATAAATATTCTTGGTAAACTGATTTCTAATATCTGTTAAGTCTCTTGATACACTCATATCAAAATACTTGTCGCCAACTTGAAGTTTGAAACCACCTACGATATCAGGATCTACAAAAGTTTGTGGAATCACTTTGTCGTTGTTCAGTTCTTTTTTCACCTTAGCTAAAAGCAGGTTCAAAGTATGCTCATCAAGAGGATAAGCCGTAGTGATTTGTACGGTTTGAATATTATTCATCTCTTGATAAAGCACTTCATAAGCTTGAGCAATCTCAGGCAAGTTTACTTCTCTACCTTTTCTCACCAAAAGCTCAATAAAACGATTGGTTAAAGGATTAAATTTACCTTCAAAGATAGCATTTAAAACGCTAATTTTCTTATCAGCCTTAACTAATGGGCTTTTAAGGAATAGCTTCAAGTCCCTTGATGCTCCTAAGGCTGCCATAAGAGACTTCATATCGTTCAATACAGGTTCTACGATATTTTGCTCTTTAGCAAGAATTAGCAACGATTTGGCATATCTGGCCGCCAGACGAGGATTAGGCATCTATTACAACAATTTCAGGTTTTACAAATTAGTTCAACTTAATTTCTTCCGCAAGCATAGCGATATAATCAGCTTGCTTCTGAGCCGGCTCCAATTCTTTACGTAACATTTTTTCAGCTACTGCAACTGCCATGTTACCAATCTCGTTTTTAACGTCAACGATAGCGGCATTCTTTTTGTTTTCGATTTGAATGCGGGCATCTTCCAAAATTTTGTTGGCTTCAATTTTGGCTTGCTCTTTTGCCTCGTTGATGATTCTGTCTTTTGTTTCTTTTGCTTCTTTCAGCATTTTAGAACGCTCTTCACGAGCCTCTTGCAGCAAACGTTGATTCTCAGATTGCATTTGTGCCATTTCAGATTTTACGCGCTCTGCAGTGGCAATAGAGTTGGCAATTCCGGTTTCACGCTCGCTCAGCATGTTCAAAATTGGCTTCCAGGCAAATGCTTTCAAAATAAGGAAGACAATGATGAATGCAAGCAATGTCCAGACGAAAAGACCTAAGGCAGGGGTGATTAATTCCATATAAATCTAAATTACAGATGATATACTAAAAAAATAATTAACGCGATACAAAGACAAAATTAAAGCAATTTCAACATAAGGTTACGCCCTCGGCCCTGTGCGTTGGGCGTAACTTAATGTTTTTTTTGTGGCGGTAAGATTACATTACTACTGCCAACAAACCAGCGATTACACCGAATAGGGCAACACCCTCGATGAACGCTGCAGTCAAGATCATAGAAGAACGGATATCACCGGCAGCTTCTGGTTGACGAGCGATAGATTCTACAGCTCCTTTACCGATTTGACCGATACCGATACCGGCTGCTAATGCTGCTACTCCGGCGCCAATTGCACCAAGACCTTTTGCTAAACCCGCAGCTTCTGCTACTTGCATTAATACTGACATTGTCTTATATATTTAAATGGTTAAAAAACGCTTTGTTTATTAATTACTATTTTGTCTTTTAAAATTTTCCCTTTCCCGGGGGCTTCAATCTTAGTGATGCGCTACGGCCTCATCTGCATGATGCTCATGATGCTCTTCTACAGCCTGACCAATAAATACCGCAGTCAAGTTGGTGAAGATGAAGGCTTGGATGGCAGCTACCAGCAGCTCTAGGCAGTACATAAATATTGAGAAGGCAATAGACACCGGAGCAAAACCCCAACCAGCAATCTCATTCATAGCACCAAAGATGAAAATCATGGAAATAATGCTCAGAATGATGATGTGACCAGCCAAAATGTTGGCAAACAAACGTATTGTGAGCGCAACAGGCTTGATAAACAATGAAATAATCTCGATAATTACCAAAAGTACGTTGATACCGGCAGGAACACCTGGAGGATTAAATAAGTGGCTCCAGAAATGTTTGTTGGCACTGATAATAATTACAATAAAGGAAACCAAGGCCAATGCAGCAGTTACTGCAATATTACCCGTGAAGTTCGCTCCTGATGGAATCAAACCCAACATATTGTTTACCCAGATAAAGAAGAACATAGTAAGCAACAGAGGCATGAAACGCATGTATTTGCTTCCTAAATTTGGCTTGGCTACTTCATCTCTTACAAATACTACCACCATCTCAAAGAAGTTTTGAGCACCGGATGGAGCAGTCATTGCACCTTTGCTTTTGTATTTCTTAGCAAGAGAAAGGAAAATCCAAAGCATGATAATCACAGAAAGAATCATTGAGAATACATTCTTAGTGATGGAAAAATCTTTAATAGCAGCGCCATCAGTAGAAATGATTTTGCCTTTCTTGCTTTCTAAATATTTTATAGTTTCCTCAGAAGCGCCCTCAGCTTTTTGCTCCTCGATATAGTGGTTGGTAACCAACTGATACCCATCATCTGTAGTACTGTGACCATGATCCAGTTTTGAAGACATAAACATACTCAATCCTTTCTCAGGATGATAAAGGATTACAGGCAAAGGCATAGCCACAGGATGTTCTTTACCATCACTTCCGGTATAATCCAGTACGTGCCAGTCGTAAGCGTCGCTGATATGGCCAAAGATAATTTCTTTAATATCTAACTTACCTTCCGCTGAAGACCCACCTGCAAATGCAGACAATCCACTGAAAATGAATAAAATAAAAGCAAAAAACAGTTTAGATTTTCTTAACACAGCTTCCAAATTTTGTGCAAAGATAGGATATTTGATGTCAAAACAATAATTATCTTTAAAAATTATTGCATTGACTTAATTATTATTCATTCCTTTTTGTAGTTCATTAATTTCTACACTTTTGGCCGGCATTTATGCATACCTCTTAATAGCCTGAAAATAAGACAGATGCCAGATTGTCGCCATGTTTAACGCCGCCTTAATTACCATGCCCTATTTCTTGATACCCGGCTCTGACTCATCGTGTAAAATATTGGTGTAGCAAAATCCGTTTTATGAATAGATTTAATTAAATTTGATGCCTTGCTGCGTACTGATGCTCCTGATGCTGCACCGCAGCCTGACTTGTCAAACCCCGGAATTATTATCACTCAATGAAAAATATCGCCCTTTTACTTGCCGGATTTTTTTGTGCCCAAATGCCAGCCTGGGCACAGACCAACGCGGAGGTTTTCGGACAAAACCGCGTACAACTCCGCACTTTTGACTGGAAGTACTACGAAACGAACAATCTAAAAATATATTTTTATGATAGAGCGGGAGTAGAACTATCTCGTTACGTGGCGGAGCAAATGGATAAAGACCTAAGCCTGATTCAAAAAACCATAGGAGACGTACTGCCTGATGGGTTTGATGTTATAGTATATAATAGCTACGACGACTATCAGCAAAGTAATATAGGTCTGGCCTCGAGCACAACCATTCAAAATAGTGGCTCGGGACAAATAAATATTATTGGCAACAAACTGGTAGTTTATTTCACCGGACAGCATGTGGATCTCAAACGTCAGCTTCGCAGGGGTCTTTATAGCATTATTTTGGAAAAAACGCTATTTGGAGAAACAATCGCCGAAGCACTCAAAAATTCACTGGTACTCAATTTTCCAAAATGGTACTCTGAAGGTTATCTGGAATATGTGGTAGATGGCTGGGATAGTAAAGCCAATAGCGAATGGAAATCGATTATTCTCAACCCCAATGAAACTAAAAAGTTTGAGCAGCTGGCCATGAAATATCCTACCTTGTCGGGCAAGGCCTTCTGGAAATATCTTACAGAGCGTTATGGAGAACGCAATGTGCGCGATTTTATTTTTATTGCTCAGAATGAAACTAATCTGAACACAGCTACTAAAGTGCTCACAGGTAAAAAGCTCGTTCCTCTATTTGATTCTCTGCTTAGCTTCTATCAAAATGTTTATGCACTTGATGCGGCCAATCAGAACGACGTTACGGCTGAGGAGCCTCTTATAGTGATCGACAACAAAGACCCGGAGCGCAAAATATCGGGCATAAAGGTCTCGCCTAGAGGTCTGGATGTTGCTTATATTGCTTCCAAGCACGGCAAATGGGAGGTAGTCTTACAAAAATCCCAAAAGCTCGAAGGGGATGCTAAAAATGTATTGGCTACTATTGTGGCCGGTGGCTACATCAACCA
>DATGQB010000192.1:0-6201 GCA_035304405.1 Edaphocola sp. | reverse complement strand
AATTTAAAAGAAAATTATTATGGCAAATAATCCACAAAATAGTGAAAAAAGCATAATAAATTATGGTTTTTGAGCTATTGAAGTGGATTAGAAGCAAGAATAATTTTATATAAAGAGTCTAATGCGTAATCTGGGTTCAAGCAAGGATACCAATCTAACACTAAACAACAGCGGGACTGAATCTTTCGATTCGTCCCGCTTCGTTATTATGGGAGATGCTACAAAAAAACTCTTATTTAGGTTTCGCCGTAATCATTGCAAAATAATGCTTTGATGCCGCTATAGCTTCGTTGCTCTGCGTACGCCTGCATAAGCAATTAGTATAATACCCAACGATGAAGATGGCATCAATATAGCGGCCACAAGGGGTGATAGATTTCCGGTGATTGCAAAGCCCAAGCCAATAAAATTGAACAATAGTGAATAACCAAAACCTATATTTATCAAACGTTTCCCGGACTGAGCCCAGCCGATAAACTTGGGCAGGAAAGGTAATCTGCCGGCTTCCATAATCACATCACAAGAAGGACTGAATGCAAAGGCACTCTTTACTACAGCTACGCCTACATCACTTTGAGCCAGCGCCCCAGCATCGTTGAGCCCATCACCCACCATCATCACTTTCTTGCCAGACTGCTGCAAATCCTGAATGAATGTCAACTTGGCTTCAGGATTCATTTGATACATCAGTGAACTCTCATTACCAAATACTTGCTGCAAATATGGTCGGGAAGCATCATTATCCCCACTTAATAAAGACAACTCATATTTCTTCCCTAGTGTTTTCACCAATTGCTCGCTACCAGCCATCAGTTGTATCGCAAAAGCAAATTTGGCTTTTATCGTACCATCTACCGCAACATACACCGTAGTGGCTGACTGTTCCTCTTCAGCCGACCCCTTAGTAAATAAGGCGCTGCCTATTTTGTAGTGCATATCATCAGCCCAGGCCTCCATACCCTTGCCCGCTACCTCTTTCACCTCAATACTGGCATCCACGCCTGGCTTATGTTTAAAATGCTGAACAATAGCTCTACTCAAGGGGTGAATACTTTGTGAAAGTGTGTGTAAAACCACATATAGCTCTCTGCTGCTAAGGTCCATCTGCTCCACTTTTACACCTGCAGCATTGGCTTCGGTAAGTGTTCCGGTTTTATCAAAGGCAATATGATTTATTCTGGTCATTTGCTCCAGAACCTGAGCATTTTTAAGATAGCAGCCCACCCTAGCCAGCCGCTCTAAGAGATAGCCGTTGGTAAATGATGATGTTAATAATAAGGAACAAGGGCAAGCAACAATCAACACCGCAGTGGCAGACTGCCAGGCTAATGTAGTGTCTATACGCCACCAGTAAAGAAAGGAACCCAGAGAGATTAATAATACTACAATAGAAAAGTATTTACTAATGAGCGTTACCCTACTTTCCTTGTCGCTCACTTGCTTTTTGAACACTTGATTATTCCAAAGCTGTGTGAAGCTGTTCTGTACAAACGGTTTTACGGTGAGCACTTCTATTGTATTGCCCACATTTCGGCCTCCGGCATAAATAACCTCACCCTTGGCTATCAGCTCTGGCTTTTCCTCCCCAGTTACAAAGCTGTAATCAATCTGTGCTTCCCCTTTCGACAAGAGGCAGTCTGTAGGAATAACTTCCTGATGGTGAATCATCAGCACATCATGCTCCTGAATCTCTTCCAGTTTTACCAGCTTATGCTCTCCCTGCACTAGTTTGGTAACTGCTATAGGGAAATAAGACTTATAGTCACGATTGAAGCGCAGTGTGGTATAACTCCTGTTTTGCAAAGTGCGGCCCAAGAGCATGAAGAACACTATACCCGACATACTGTCAAAATAACCAGCACCGGTATTGCTAAACACTTCATACAAACTCCTTAAAAAGGTTACGGCTACTGCCAATGCTATAGGTGCATCGATATTCAGATAGCGCTGACGATAACTATACCAAGCATTTACGAAAAACTCCTGAGCGCCGTAAAATACCACCGGTAATGAAAGCAGCACGTTGGCAAATTTGAAGAATGTAGCCAGTCCGGGTTGCTGCTCAGGGTCTAGCCCCAAATATTCCGGGAAGGCAATGAGCATAATATTTGCAAAGCAAAAACCCGTGATTCCTAGCTTCAGGTAAGAACGCTTAGAATTATATTTATCATTCTCTTCCCTGCTTTCATGCAAATCTATCACGGGCTCGTAACCCACATGTGCCAATATTTCAGCAAGCGATCTCAACGATAGCTCTTCAATCTGAAAGGTTATCTTAACCGTTTTGTTATTAAAATTTACCTGGGAATCAATGATATTGCTATCAATTTCAGAAAGATGCTCCAGCAACCATAAGCAAGAGCTACAGTGCATTTGCGGCAGATAAAAAGACACCTGAGCCTGTTGTCCGTTTCTGAACAAAAGTAATTTTTGCACGACAGAAGGCTCGTCCAGAAAGGCAAATTTCTCCTTGGGTATGGCTTTCACTTTGTTTCCTGGTGTTTCATTCAGGCAGTAATAATCGTCTAATTCATTCTGATTCAGTAATTGGTAAACGTTTAAACATCCATTACAACAGAATGACTTCTCCCCTACCTTTAACACTTCGGCTGCGCATTCATCGCCGCAATGGAAACATTTTGCGACTTTATTATCTTTAACCATATCCCATAAATTTTATGATAGAGTAGTAATTGCTACATATAATTCATCCCTTTCTTTATTCAATTCCTGCCATTTAGCATCAAAGACGCGGAAGCGCTCAATAATAGCCTCAGTAGCTTCAGATTTATCGCCTACGGCTGAGGATAACTCCGCTAGCCAACTGCACAAATGGCGCACTTGGCCTGCTATGCGTAGTACTTCATCCTGTGCAGATTTGATGCTGGCATTTAGCCTATCTGAATGGCTACCTGACATAGTTTGCTCCAAAAAAGGGAAAAGCACTATCTTCTCCTTATAATACTGTCGCTCCAAAGCATTGTAAATCACATCCACCAAACCCTTGATCCGCTCTATCTTAGTGCTAGGCTCAAACTCCTCTGCCACAGAGGCAATCTTTTGGCAAAGCTCAAGTGCACCGGGATATATCTCCCGAATAATATTATCCATCCGAGACTTAATCACGGATAAGGAGTTGGTACTAGGATGACGATCTTGATGACTCTGCTGCATACTGAAAAGAATATTCCTATGATTGATTGCAAAATTGCAGCACATTTACCGCCTAAAAAATGACTCCTGAGAAGGGAAAACATGATTTTTATCATTTTTCACGGCCTTCACTTTAATATATTTTATTGCTATTAAAGCCGTTATCAATCAAATTTTAATCATAGGATTGTGTGTGGAGGCAATTTTAGTTAAAATCCTCCCATTATGACAAAAGTCATGTAAAATGCATGATTAAAAGCTTACTTTTGCATAACAAGTAAATCTTCAATTAAATTTTTAGTGGCTAAAAACATCTCCTTCGTTAACAGCATCAATGCTGAGTTTGCAAAAGAATTAAAACGCAAAGTTGACGAATACTTCAAATCAAACAATAAAAAGACAACTGGTGACTGGCGTATTTTCCATAAGACAGTTGTGTTAGTAGTGGCGCTACTTGCGCTGTATTTAATGCTCCTTTTTGGTAGCTTCCCCACTTGGGCCAATATTGTCATGTGTGGGCTGGTGGGGCTGGTCTTTGCCCTGATTGGCTTCAATGTGATGCACGATGGGGGGCATGGCAGCTATTCAGACAAGAAATGGCTTAATGAAATCATGGGCTACTCGCTCAATATCATGGGTGCCAGCGCTTATTTCTGGAAATTCAAACACAATATCGTACACCATACCTATACTAATATCGAAGGGCATGATGATGATATCGATATCAAACCATTTATCAGAACTAACAAAGAGCAGAAGCGTTATGGCTTTCACCGCTTCCAGCATATATATGCCATGGCATTGTATTCGTTAACCTACGTGTTCTGGTGGGCCTACAATGATTTTGTAAAATATTTTACCGGCAAGATTCTGGACAAAAAGATTCCTAAAATGAGTACCAAGGAACATTTGGGTTTCTGGCTGACAAAAGTAGCGCATATTGCTATCTTTATTGTAATACCTATATTAGTTGTAGGCTTGAAAGAGGCTTTGATTGGCTATCTGATTGTGGCAGGAGTAACCGGAATCGTTATCAGTGTGGTATTCCAACTGGCACATGTGGTGGAAGATGTAGACTTTCCTACCCCGGATGAAGAAACGCTTAAGATTGAAGAGAACTGGTTTGTACACCAACTCCAAACTACGGCCAACTTCTCTACCCGTAGCAAAGTATTATCATGGATGACCGGCGGTCTTAACTTCCAGGTGGAGCACCACTTATTCCCAAGAATAAGCCATATACACTACCCTGCCATCAGCAGAATTGTGAAGCAGGTATGTGCCCAATACAATATCCCTTACAACGAATATCCTACCTTGGGTAAAGCTGTTGCTTCTCATCTGTCTTATCTAAAAGTAGTAGGCCAAAACGACTGAAGGAATACGCTGTCTTTTCAGTATAAATAAATAATAAAAGGCTGAGCTAGATTTCTGCTCAGCCTTTTATTATTTATGCGCCCTAATCATCTCCCTCTTTTTAGGAGGACCGACCAGTCTCTCCACTTTGAAGCCTACTTGCTGCAACATTCTACGCACATTGCCCTTGGCACAGTAGGTAACCAAAACGCCACCCGGCAATAATGCATCGAACAGCTTTTGAAATATGGGCAGTGTCCAGAGTTCCGGCTGGTGGTCAGGTGCGAAAGCATCGAAAAAAATAAGATGATACTGCTCTGTATGCCTGTACTCTTGCAGTGAAGCCAGGACCTTATGCAGAGTAAAATGTTCGGTTAACCTCGAAGGCTTATTCCATCGCAATTGGTGCATAGTACTAAAATGTTGGCGCGCCACCGGCAGTATGTCTGCTATCTCCGCATAATTGAGCCTTTGATACAATTGCTCCTCAAGAGGAAAAGCCTCAATAGCGGTGTAGGAAAGCGACAAGCCATATGCATGAGCGTAAGACAAACTCAGCAAAGCATTGAGACCGGTACCAAATCCTACTTCAAATACATGTATCTCCTTGGGGCCGTCGCGCTTAAAGAGGTAGTCTAGACCGGCTTGAATAAATACATGCAGACTCTCCTGCACGGCACCATGTATACTATGATAAGTGAAACTACCATTCTGGCAGCTGATTGTAGCTGAGCCATCACTGGTAAGAAGTAATTCTCTTTGCATAGCACAAAGTTATAGCAACAAGATATTATGCTGCTACCTTAATACTCCTGGCGGACATAACAAAGCACAATAGAAACTCTGCGGAGCGCCAAGGGCAGGAATCAAAGGGACAACAGGCATAATTACTGCCCAAGCTGGGGCATCATGCATCATATGTGCGTGAGGAACAAGAACGAAAAGGCCGCAGCAGCGCACAAATGACTATTTTATTGCAGTGCCTGCGACTTTTGCTGCCCAGCCTACAACTAGCCACATGCATAAATGATGCGCTGCGAGGACTTGGAGAAGATGACCTAACTCGCCGCTGCGCCAATATTCTAGCAAATGGCTAATGCTGCCTGCACATTGCTACGCTCAATGAACAAAACAGGGATGTACAAGTTTACATAACACCTGCTACAGTAAGAAATTTTATCGAGGAGACACTAAGGTTAAAAGAGTTAATAAATGAATATAATAATGTAGCCAAAGAAATTTCGCAAGGAAATTTGGAAAATCAAGAAAAATTCACTATCTCGTAACACGAAATATTGGACGCATATCAGGAGCATATTAAGGAGAAAGTTTCAAAAATAAGAGGTGTTAATGTAAACTTCAATCAACCTTATTTAGGCTCTTGGCAAGGGAACTATGAGCCCTCTTTGAATATGACATTGAGTATATCACCTAATGCAGACACAGGGGCAATTAGTGGGTTGTTATTTGACTTAGCCGAAAACACGTCTCAAGACGCTTTTATTTTAGAAGAAAGAAGCGAAATAGAAGATAGGACACCGTTAACAGAGATTGACGAAGCAGGAATGATGCACTACCCACAATTTAGGGTAATCTTCGACAAACAGCTTTCAGTGGCAGAGAAATCAATAATCGCACAAAGATTAAAAAACAACGGAGTAGAAGAATTCAGTATAGACGGAGATTATTTTA
>DATGQB010000191.1:0-4873 GCA_035304405.1 Edaphocola sp. | reverse complement strand
ATTAGACTCTTTATATAAAATTATTCTTGCTTCTAATCCACTTCAATAGCTCAAAAACCATAATTTATTATGCTTTTTTCACTATTTTGTGGATTATTTGCCATAATAATTTTCTTTTAAATTCCTAATGCCTAATCTGGGTTTAAGGAGCCTGTGGCAACAATTCGCCCAATCCTACAAGATTAATGCAAGGCACCTAAGCTCATTACTCCACACTCCGTCAGATTCCATACTATACTGTTTAAAAACAATCAAGGCGACCCCCCACCTGGAATCGCCTTGAAAGATTATAGACAGCTTAAAATTTAGAATTTAGGACAAGCAAAATTGTATCTTCTTTTGAATACTTTATCCACCACTCCATTGTAGATTGCAGACATTTCCAAAGCACCCTGTCCTTGGTTTACCTGACTAAATCCTGAAACGGTATAATCATAAGTAAAGCCTAATTGCCATTTACCCCATTCAAACCCAATGTAAGGAGCTATGGCATCACCAAATCTGTACCATGCACCAAGATATAAGGTAGTATTGTTATGATCTTCATCGTTATACGGGTTAAGAACAATACCCACAGCACCACCCAAAAGGTATTCAAATGCAGGACCTTGCTGCTGGAACATTGTGCTCAAATATGCTACAGTGTGAGGGTTCAAAGTCAGCTGACCACCCAAATATGCATTATAACGAGCATTGATGCGCACATCCACATCGCTATTCTGACCTGTGAATTTCTCTACCGGTCTGGATAGATGGAAATATGAGGCTCCTGCATACAAAACCGCATTTTCAGACACCTGTCCGGAGTACAACAAACCGGCATTAAAGTCCGGATAAGTGAGACTGGCGTTTTGCAGATTCTCACCTGTAGGAATATATTGTTCCGGACGGCTCAGGTCTATCATATCTTCAAATACCAACTTATCGAAATTGATACTTCTTTGTACAAAAGCACCCTGTACGCCTAAAGAAATATGGTGCTGCTTATCCACACCGAAACCTTTATGATATGCCAGATTCAGGCCGAGATTAATGGTTTGTAAAGCGCCTGTACCGGCACGGTCATATAGAAAATTAACGCCTATTCCGAAGCCGTCACCCTCAGGCAACTGATCTCTTAAAATTTGTCTGTCGTATGAAATAGAACCTGTAGTATAAGGACTGTTGGATACTGAATACCATTGCGTTCTAGCAATCGCAGCCACTCTGTAATCTGTATTGATTAGACCTGTTTGAGCCGGATTCAAGTTCAGTGGAGAAGCATGATATTGGGTAAAATGTGCGTCTTGAGCCACTGCAGAAACTCCTACACCTAAACAAGCTAGCGTTGCGCCTAGTATAATCTTCTTCATGTTTCGAATAAGTTTTGTGGTTCGATGGGTTATATTCACGTCAAATATACTCTAAATATTCACATTACTATAACTTTTTTTCGTTTTTTTAAAAAAAGTATAAAATTTATCGCTAGAACTGCAGTTTGCCACCAAAAGCCAAATCTCCGGCATCACCCAGACCTGGAACAATGTAGCCCTTAGCTGTAAGCTCTTCATCTACATCGCCCGCCCAGATACATACATCTGGGTAGCGCCTAAGCACTGCCTCTATTCCTTCTGTGCAGGATATTACCGTTACTATATGTATAAATTTAGGCTTACCAAATTCCAGCAGACCTTCAATTGCCAATAGCAGAGAAGCTCCGGTAGCGAGCATAGGATCTGCAATAATGAGCACCTTGCCATCCAAATCGGGACAAGTGACATAATTCTGTTCTATTTCGAATGTACCATCATTTTTATTATGCTTGCGATAAGCCGCAATGAAAGCGCAGTCGGCATGATCAAAATAATTGAGCAAGCCATTGTGAAGGGGCAGACCTGCCCGCAAAATAGTAGCCAATACCGGCTGCTCAGCCAGACATTGCTGATGTTTAGTACCTAAAGGCGTTATGGTTTCTACATCTTTATATACCAGCATTTTACTGATTTCATAGGCAGCAACTTCCCCTATACGCTCCGTATTTCTGCGAAAACGCATTTGGTCTGTTTGAATAGCTGCACTCCTAATTTCGTGCATCCATTGCGCTACCAATGAATTTTCATCGCTTAAGTT
The DNA here is from genome assembly GCA_035304405.1 of Edaphocola sp. Lineage (GTDB taxonomy): Bacteria > Bacteroidota > Bacteroidia > Chitinophagales > Chitinophagaceae > Edaphocola. The sequence goes on along the minus strand of DATGQB010000191.1, from coordinate 2,764 downwards.
TATGACCATAATCGAATATTATTTCAACGATTTAGTAATGCAAAATATAAATTAAGTTCGACTAATGCAAAAAAATAGTTAAATTAGCATATTTTGCCCACAACAGCAGGTTACTTTTACACCACAAAAAAATTAACAACACGAATAATTTTTCCCTCTGGGAAAACAGAAGGTTAAACCCACAACCAGTATAAATGGTCTAATTGACCCAAACACATACTTAAATATGAAGAGCGTCTTAGTTCTTATTATTGCAATTTTTGCCTGCCTACCGGCGGTCCAGGCACAGTCTCAGGACGGCACAAATGGCGGCGCGCCGACCGGCCCATATATGCCCGAACCTGCCAATCAGCGCTTTGGCGGCTACATGATTATAGAGGGCGATACCCTACCGGTTTGGTATTTGCAAGACGCTTATGTAATAGCCAAATATACTTCTGAAGAAAGGGCAAGAAAAATGGCCCGCCTGCGCCGTCAGGTGTACCATGTGTATCCTTATGCTGTAGAAGCTGCAAGAATTCTCAACGTAATAGACATTGAGCTAAAAAAAGCCGACCGCAGGAAGGACAAGAAACAATATATCAAAGCTTTAGAAGCTGAGCTGAACAACAAATTCAAAGACAAACTTAAAAGTTTGACCACCACCGAGGGCGTGATATTGGTTAAGCTCATCAACAGGCAGAGCGGCAAGGACGTATACTCTATCATCAAGGAGCTCAAAGGCGGATTCACGGCCAGACTCTCGCAAACGGCATTTTACTTTTATGACAACAATCTTAAAACACAATACGACCCTTATAACAGAGACAGAGACATTGAAATGATTGTGCAAGAAATAGAGGGCAAAGCCTATTATAATGCAGAAATTCAGAACACACCGGTGCTGAAAATGCAAAGAAAATAATAAGAATTCGCGGCGCATTCAATTAGCTTAATTCATTCCGAAGAGTTAAGCTAATTTTGCATTATTATTAATCCCAAGCAAATTGAAAGATGAAAGTATTTGTGATGGCAATTGGCGCCCACCCAGACGATGTAGAACTGGGCTGCGCCGGAACGCTATATAACCATATACAACTAGGTCAAAAAGTAGCTATTGTGGACCTTACCGAAGGTGAGCTCGGCTCACGTGGCACTGCCGCCACCAGATATGAAGAAGCCGCTCGAGCCAAGGAGATACTAAAAGTATCATACAGACATAATCTGCAAATGGCCGATGGCTTTTTTGAGCACAACAGAGAAAATCTGCTCAAGATTATAACAATGATTCGACTGCATCAGCCCGAGGTATTACTTGCCAATGCTCCCGAAGACCGACACCCCGACCATGGCAAAGCGGGCAAGCTCATTGCAGATGCCGCATTTTTGAGTGGTCTCATCAAAATCGAGACCAGCTATGAAGGGCAGCCCCAACAACCTTGGCGTCCCAAAAGAGTATTTCATTATATTCAGGATCGATTCCTGGAACCAGACTTCATCGTAGATATCAGCGATAGCATGGCTGTAAAAATGGAGTCTATAAAAGCTTATGGCACCCAATTTTTCAGCAAGACTGATGGAGATGAGGAGCCCATGACTTATATCTCTACCGCCAATTTCCTCCAAAAAATAGAACAAAGAGCGGCATTGCTGGGGGCAAGAATCGGGGCTAGATACGGAGAGGGATTTTTATCAAAAGCCACCTTAGGAATCAGTGATTTGAATAAGCTTAGTTATCCCGAAATTTCTTAATAAAATCATAGTAATTATAGAAAATACCAGTTATTTGATAAAATATTTGGCAAAACAAAATTAAAGTTGCACCTTTGCAGTCCTAAAAAATAATCTAAAAATAAGTAAGATATGGCACGTGTATGTCAGGTAACCGGAAAAAAACCTATTACTGGTCACAAAGTATCTTTTTCCAACAAGAAATCAAAGCGTCGTTTTCTGCCTAATTTGCAAAAAAAACGTTTTTATTTGGCTGAAGAAGACCGTTGGGTGACCCTCAAAGTATCGTCTGATGCAATCCGCACAATCAACAAAAAAGGACTTATGGCAGTCGTAAAAGATTTACGTGCCAAAGGCGTAACCGTTTAATTAGTTTAAAAAATTTTTAAATATTATCTGAGATGGCTAAAAAAGGCAATCGGGTTCAAGTAATTCTAGAGTGCACCGAGCACAAAAATTCTGGGATGCCAGGAACAAGTCGTTATATCACAGTTAAGAATAAGAAAAATACGCCTGAGCGTATCGAGTTGAAAAAGTACAACCCTATTCTTAAGAAAGTAACTGTACACAAAGAAATTAAATAATTTTATTAATCGTCTGACCCTTTCTGCAATCTTTGGAAAGCTTAAGACTAAAACGTATTAGAAATGGCAAAAGCAGCAAAAACCGCGATTAAAAAAGACCAAAAAGCTAATGTCGACGCAAAAAACTACACCAAAGTAGTAAAGTCTGTTCGCAGTCCGAAAACAGGTGCCTATACTTTCAAAGAGGCAATCATACACAAAGATAAAGTTGCCGATTATTTTGCTAAGAAATAATCTATTGGCATACACGCTAATAAAATTCCCATATTATATAATTTAGTGCAGTGTACTGTATTACCAATAATACATACGCTGCATTAAATTTATTGTTAGTACCCAAATATTGTGCGGCGATTAATGGCCAATACTTACACAGGATGCCTATTGCTCCGGTATACGTATGGTATTTCTCATCTGTAGAGCCTACCTTGGTTTATGGCATGAAGACGGGGATTAATTCTGAGCAAGTA
>DATGQB010000190.1:0-8824 GCA_035304405.1 Edaphocola sp. | reverse complement strand
TCAACTGTAAAGCTATCAACTTGCCAGTTTTGCGCATGGCAAAAGCTTAGCGAGGCCGCCAGTAAGGACAGCGATGCTATAATTTTTTTCATATAAAATCATATTAAACCGCAATAAAGTTAATGCATAATTTTCTATCATTAAAAAGCAAATTTCAAATTTAGATGTTAAGCTGAACGCTCGCCGGCTGAGCAATGACCAGAATCGCTGAAGGCCAATGGGCAACCGTGTTATAGCGCTTGGGAACCTGAATGGAATCATGGATTTTCCTTCACTAATGCAGGGACAAAACGCACAGTGCCGGGCCTGCTCATCCGATCTGAGGGGCAGCAACGAAAAGCCCCCTGCAGCGCATGATACTCTAAAAACCAAGCGTGAGCTGTGAGCTGCTGCAGCATAGTCAGCTTCAAACAGGCTGCGATCGCAGTTTACCCGACCTGCCGCACTTGCATGATATCCCTAAGCAGGAGGAGAAACCATGCCCCACCGGGCTCCATAACACCAATTGATACGCGGCGAGGCCACCCAAAAAAAGGCTGCCCGATGGACAGCCTTCTATGCTTAAGTACTATGTTGATGATTAGTTGATAACAGGTAAGAAAGAATATTTTTTGCCATATTCCATCATTTGCTCATAGAATGAGCTTGGGTATTCGATTTCTACGTCAACAATTTTGCCATCTTTTTCTACTGGTTTCAATTTAGGTTGAATGAATCCTTTGTAAGGTTTCATGTTCAACTTAGCGTAGCGGCTCAGCACTTCTTTGTGCAATTCCTGATTGATTTTCACGCCATAATTTTCTACCAATGCTTTACCGGCTTCGTAGTCTCCTTCAGACTTGATACGTTGAATTTCTCTCAGCAGCTGGCCAAAAAGATTTCTCAACTTTTCATAATCATTGATTTGCACATAGGTTTTGCCATCTTTCTTCACAAATTCAACCACTTTTTCCGGAGCACCTTTTTCCAGCGCCCAGTAAGCTACCAGTGCACGATTGCGCATATGCGCCTCCTCGATATCATCGCCCAGATTGATGCGCACCAGCTGCGTCATCAAGCCGTTCATCATGTAACTGTCATATTCGGTTTTACCCACTTCGAGCGAAGGCATTACGCCAATATCCACGAGCTTTTGGTCCAGAATATAATACAGGGCCACAAGGTCGGCTCTGGCTTCTTCTAGTGTAGAGGCGTAATTTTTAAGGGTTTTGTCAGGAGTGCCCACGCCAGGATTGATTTGACCTGAAGCATGGCCGATACATTCGTGCATATCTGTATGCAGGTCTGAAGCCAGACTGCCATATTTTTTAGCCCTTGCTTTCACCTCATCGTTTATGGCAAACTCGTCGGTCATACCGGAGCCGGCGCTAAGATTATAAGCGCTTACGATATTGCCCAAGGATACCGATTTGGAGCCATGCTCTTTTCTAATCCAGTCAGAGTTGGGCAGATTGATACCGATAGGAGTACTCGGAGCAGCATCACCTGCTTCCATCACCACATTGATTACCTTGGCATCGATACCTTTTACTTGTTTTTTCTTATGAGATTCGATTAGAGGAGAGTTATCTTCAAACCATTGTGCCTCTTTTGCGATGGCGGCTATACGTTTAGAAGATTCGAAGTCTCTGATAGAAACGATAGACTCATAGCTTCCTTTTTTACCAATTGCATCAGCATACACTTCTATAAAGCCATTGGTAAAATCTACTACAGTATTGGTAACTCTTGTCCATGCAATAGCATATTCATCCCATTTTTTCAGGTCGCCGGTTTTGTAGTACTCGATAAGCAGTTCCAGAGCGTGTTTTTGCTCTTTATCTTCGGCGAGAGGAATAGCTTTTTCAATCCAGTAGATAATTTTGTCGATAGCTGGGCCGTACATGCCACCAGATTTCCATACTTTTTCTACCAACTTGCCGTTTTCTTTCACCACTTTGCTATTCAGACCCCATTCCGGCTCATGGTCGCTATGCGGGAAGGTGGCATAAAATGCCTCCACCTCAGCTTGTGTTACACCTTCATAAAAGTTATTGGCAGATGCAACGATATTGTCGATGCCGGCTCTGAAGTCGGCCATTTTGGCCATATAAGTTTTGTCGAAGATAATCTTTTTGAGGCGACCCAGCAGCTCGGCATGTGTTTCGCCTTCTTGCAGAGGCAGTAAGCTTTGGTCAGAATTGGCCATCAGCTCGGCAAGATAGCTATCGGAGAAAGACGGCAATATTTTATCATTGCTATAGTGATGGTAGATACCATTGCTAAACCATACCTGACCGGCATATGTTTTGAATGCTTCCCAGTCTTTACCTTCGCGCTTGCCGTTATAGGTGCCATAGATAGCCTCGATAACCTTACGAATGGTAAGATTGTACTTACCGCGCTGGTCCCAAATGATGTCTCTACCTGCCAGAGATGCTTCAGACAAATAGTAGATAAATTCTTTTTGTTTTGGTGTGAGCTGCTCCCAACCCGGCACACGGTAGCGTAATATTTGCAAATCAGCAAAAGACTCGGCATTGTATTCAAAATCGTCCTGACTGACTTCTCTTTGAACCTTATCATTGGCCTTGTCTGAACCATTGCCGCAAGCAGCTAAGGTTAAAAAACCTGAAAGCATAAATACTCCTAGTTTTAATTTTGACATAATGGTAAAAAAATTTGAAATAATATAAGGGTAAAGGTACATTAAAAGCATAAATAAAAACAAAGCCCCCTGGAAAGGGGGCGACATTTTTCTGAGACAAATCAGTTGAGGTCTTAAATAGAACGCTTTATAATGTTTAATAATAGCAAAAAGCCGAAATTGCTTACTGAACGAATTCGCCATCGGCCAGGATACGCACTTCGTCGCTTACCATTGTAGCAGGGAAGTTGGCACCTACGCCAAAGTCTGAGCGTTTGATAGTACCGGAAAGCTGAAAAGCAACAGTTCTTGCTTTTGAACGGGGGTTAGCAGTTTCGCCTTTAAAAATCCAGTTCAGCTGTACCGGTTTGGTAACTCCGTGCATCGTCAGTTCACCATCCAGCAAATATTTGTTCTTTTTCACTTTTTTCAATTTAGTGCTTTTAAAAGTGATAGAAGGATATTTTTCGGCATCAAAAAAATCAGGGCTTCTCAGGTGCTTATCTCTGGCTTCAATTCTGGTATCGATAGAGGCAACCTTTGCATCTAAGGTAATGACAGCGTCGCTAAAGTCTTCCTTACTGGTAGCGATAGTGACATCAAAATCATTGATGGTGCCCATTACATCATTGATACCCAGATGGGCGACGGTAAAGGTTAGCTGAGAGTGGGCCTTATCATTTTTCCACAAATTCATGGCCGCAAATACAGTAGTTGCGGTGAGCATAATAGCTGCGAGTAGCATCTTTTTCATGTCAGTCTTGATTTAATGTTAAATATTAGGACAAAGGTAGCGAAGCGGTTGGCGAGAAAAATTAATGTAGATTAAGATTCTCAGGATTTCAAACCGGAAACTATGTTAAGGCTCCCCTAAATTAAAGAGGTGATACCCCTCCCGAGTGGCCCATATCGGCGCTGCCGGTATTTAGGCTTGATAGGTAAGCAAAATTTGTCCTAATTTTGATGCCTTATTGTTTAAACGACTAATTATGAGTATTCACCGCGAGGGGTATAAATACATCACCATTGCTACTGTCCTCTTTATCCTATTAGCATTCTTAAATTACAAATTCGTTTACGGAGAGAGTGTACTTTGCCAAAGTATTTACTGGTTTTTGCAAACCGCATTTTTTCTGTTATGGTTTTGGGTATTGTGGTTTTTCCGCATTCCCAGCCGCGAATTTACTCAAGGAGATAATTTGGTAATAGCACCTGCAGATGGCAAGGTAGTGGTGATTGAAGAAACAGATGAGAACGAATATTTTAAAGATCGTCGTATACAGGTATCTATATTTATGTCGCCGCTAAATGTGCATGTAAATAGGAGCCCGATACGCGGTTTGGTAAAATATGTAAAGTACCACCCGGGCAGGTATCTGGTAGCTTGGCATCCAAAATCTTCTACCGAGAATGAACGCACTACTGTAGTAGTGGGTAATAATAAAACTACTTTATTAATGCGTCAGATTGCGGGCGCTTTGGCACGCCGTATATGCTATTATGTGAAAGAAGGTCAAAGCATAGACCAGAATGCGGAATTTGGCTTTATTCGCTTTGGCTCCCGGGTAGATATTTTCTTCCCCATAGGAACGAAAATTGATGTAACTATAGGGCAGCATGTAAAAGGCGGACAGACTATCTTAGCAAAAATCTAAAACATAAACAAGCATAGTAAAAGCAAGCAACCATGGGAATAAAATCGAGACAAGTGATACGAAGACTCAGAACCCGGGGTACCAGACATACTGATTTGATACCACGACCTGCATCACAAATGCAACAGCAACGCCCGCTAACTATAAAAGAAGCCGAAGCCATACTGATAGATGTGAGCATGCGCGAGTTGTATAACAATGGCGATAAAAGAGAACTTGCATTTGTAGAAGAGATATTACACCCAAACAATATCGATATTCCGGAAGGACAACCACTGGAATCTTTTTGGGATATATTGACCAATACTGGTCTCATGAAATCTGTAATAGGTTTTGGTAAACAAGGCAGATTGGCACTGACCAGTGAGGGTTATCAACTGATGAATCAATACGGCAGCTATGCCAATTACTTGCAGCAGAAGAGCCAGAACAATAGGGCAGCAGCACCCGCTACACCTGCAGAACCTTTGGAACAAGACACAGATGTTGAAGATGTAACCCCACCGCCACCACCACCGACAGAACCAATGGACGGGGTGCATTAATGTTGAAAAATTATCATATTCACCAACCTTTTAAAACAAAAATGGGTCTTTTACAATAGTAAAGGTTAAACAAAACTGCGGGTGGAGTGAAATGCTACATGATATCGCAGCTCCTTTCAATGGTCTGTTATTTGTTTTTTTAGATGAGAATGGAAAAAGGCTCAATACGCAAGTATTGGGTCTTTTTTTTATGCTCGACTATAATAGGAGGCCAGAAGTGAGCGTGTCCCAGTTTTAGCGACCAGAGGTTTCAAATTATAAATTAGACAATGCCTTAGGACGAACTTTAGCTTCTGAGTGCAGCTTAGTGCATTATTAGTTGTTGGCGCTGGCTCTACCTATGGGTGTGAAGAGCGAAACAACCAAGGCGGAATTAGCACGGGTGCTAGGAGATCAACCAGCTGCGAAATAGCACACGACAAGTACCAGTAACGAAAAAGGCCCTGATGCCTACGCACAGAGCCTTGCTGTAAAAAAGTATATTGCTGAAGCGCAGCCGAAGTGGATGATGCTACTTATGCTACAGCCTTTTCTTTGTGTTTTTTAATTTGCGCTACGATAGAATCGAAAGCATTTTCGAATGACTCCTCAAATACTTTGGATTCATGCTTCGCAAATAGCGAAGTGCGAGGGATGTTTACTTTGATATGCACTACCTTATCGTTTATCTTCTCATTTACATGCTCGAGGATAAGGGTTACTTCTACATTTATAATTTTATCGTGAAAGGTTTTGAATTTTTCAACTTTCTTTTCAATGCGCTCAATTAATTTGCGATCCGCATCGAAGTGCACGGCTTGAATTTGTACGTTCATTTCATTTAAATTTTAAATGTTAAACAATCGAGTGTTAATTTTCAGATGTCGCTCTTGGGTGCGCTTTCTGATATATTTTTTTTAAGTGTTCTATATTGTTGTGTGTATATATCTGCGTTGCTGCCAAGCTGCTATGCCCCAGCAATTCTTTGACAGCACTGATATCGGCGCCATTTTGATTGAGATGAGTAGCAAAGCTGTGACGCATCACATGGGGGCTCCTCTTTGTCACGGTAGTAATGTCGGGGTTAAGGCTTTTCCTTACCAGCCGATATACATAATTATCGTAGAGAGGCTTTCCTGAGGTTAAAGTTAACAAATATTCATGCTCACAGTTCACCTCACGCCTTTTTAGTACAATATATTCTTGAATAAGCGATTTAAGAGCACCACTAATAGGCAGCGCGCGCTCTTTATTGCGCTTACCCATCACTACTAATTCGCTGCGTGCTAAGTCAATATCGGCTTCTTTAAGAGTGATGAGCTCTTGCCGACGCATGCCGGTCTGATAGAGCAATTCAAGAATAAGTTGATTGGTTTTACCTTGAAAATCTTCTGAAAACTGTAAAGTATCAAATAAGCGCTCGCATTGATGCTGTTCTAGAAAAACTGGCAAGCGTTTGGGCGCTTTGGGTGCTTTAATCCCCTTTGCAGGATTGTGGTGCAGCAGCCCCCGCTTCGTAAGAAACTTAAACAAAGCATTTAGCGAAGCAAGCTTGCGCTGCAGGGCACGCTCTTTGTAACGAAGCTCATTGAGATAGACCAAATATGACCTGAGGTGGATAGGCTCTGCTTGCAGCACATCAGAGAGCTCATATGTACCTTCCAAATAGCCTACAAACTGCCCAATGTCACTTTGATAGGCCTTCAAAGTATGCACAGACACACGCCTTTCAAATTTCAGATACTGAAAAAATTGTTCTATTGAAGAAAGTATCATATGCATCCCTTTTACCTGTCCTACACTTGATGTAAAGATAATGAATACCGAGATAGATTCCTAATGAAAAAAGTCATAAAAATAGCTGTTCTCGATTGAGAACAGCTATAATCATTTAAGAAAAAGCTTTGTCAAATATTACAACACATTGTCTTCAAAGCGACCTTGAATTTGTGCAGTAACGTTTCTTTGACCTTCCATCTTATCTACCACTTCGATATTTACTTGTGTGATGCCGGCCTGTGTAAAGTTTAGGTCTTTCGCGGCTCGGTGGGTAAGGTCAATAACTCTTTTGGGATGCCCCATTCTGTCGTTCACTTTTACATATACAACCTTTCCGTTCTTGGTATTGGTTACTTTAAGGTAAGTACCCAAAGGATAATGGTTGCTGGCGGCGGTGTACTGATTGTTGCTAAACACTTCTCCGCTTGCTGTCTTACGACCTACAAATTTGTTATGGTAGAAGCTAGCAATGCCTGATTTTATATGATTGCTTTTTTGAGCGCTTAAGTCCATCCCCGCAAATCCCATCATCAAGAAAGCAACAAGTGAACATACGATCATTTTCAATTTCATGATAAATTTACTTTTGTTCGGAAGCAAAGGTACGCAAAATACCCCCAAGGAGGTATAAAATCTGTTAAAAAAAATATAACATAACTATACCTTTTTGTTTATCTGCTATTTATCTTTTCTTATTTTCAATATATTAACAAACCTTACAACCACCTTAATGCTATATTAACAAGCCGTTGACCTTTACGCCATGAGTTCTGGGCAAAAAATAATAACATATTCTTTTGTTTTTACGGTTTGAAAAATTATATTTGTGAACTATAGTGCTAGTGAATTATTAATTGGACATTGTAATCAGTGGATTGAATTCAATTTTAAAGCTGCTGATTGTAAATAAAGTTATATTTCTGATGAAAAAACTTCTACTTTCCGCAATTGTTGCTTTGCCCTTAATGGCAAATGCGCAGAAACACCATGAGATTGGTCTAACGGCATCGGTGAGCACATTTTTCGGAGATTTGCAACCCAACTATATCCCCGAAGACAACCGCTTAATGCTACCATCGTATGGTATCATGTACAAGTACTTCGTCAATCCTCATTTAGGATTCAGATTTGCGGCAAATTATATCAATCTTGGCGGTGCGGACAGCCTGTCGCTCAACAAAACATATGAGCGCCGCAACCTAAGCTTCAGAAATAAAATGGGTGAAATATACGGCGGTATAGAGCTCAATCTACTGCCTGTGAGCGCACTCAAAGGCAAGTTTACCCCATACGTTTTTGCAGGAGTAGGCGCCTTCTATAGCAATCCTTATGCTTACACAGTAGATGGTAAAAAAGAATACCTTCGCGACCTCTCTACAGAGGGGCAAGGACTGCCTCACTATCCAGACAGGTCGGTTTACCCGGTTATCAATGCAGCATTCCCTATTGGTGCAGGTTTCAAATTCTTTATTGGCAAGACGGTAATGCTCTCCGGTGAAGTAAATCTGCGTTACACTTCTACGGATTATATCGATGATGTGAGCAAAACCTATGTCAACCTCGACACTTTAATGGCATACAAAGGCCATAGAGCTGTAGAAATGTCGTACAGAGGCAATGAGAAGCATAACTGGGATGGTAATTATCCAGAATATAAATTCCAGCGTGGTGACTTCAGAGGTAATGACTGGTATTGGACAGTAGGTATCACCGCTACTGTTTATTTTGATGCATTTGGCAATCCGAGACGCTACCTACAATCGCGCTGCCCTCGCATTTTTGGCAAGGCATCGTTCTAATGCAATCTTAATCATTCATCTTTATACAAAAAGCGCTTTCCGAATTTTCGAAAAGCGCTTTTTTAATTCGGGTAGAGAAGTTATGTAGGGACATTGCGCCCTAAATGCAATTAGCCATAATCTCGCGCGGCCCTTATGATCTAAACAATAATATACTATGCGCAATGGCATACCAGCCCCTCATGCCTAATGGGGTCCATGCCTCAATTCCCAATAAGCTTTACCCGAGTACATGCCAGGGCTATATAGTACCAGACAATCCATTTGCTGCACCGTATAGGGCGTTATTCTATTTTAACCCAGATTACGCAGTAGGATTATTAATAAAAATAATCCGAACCAACGAAGCTTGTTGGCTCGGATTATCGTATGCAAATGTCGTATTGATGAACTATAAATTATCAAGTTTGGGTATCTCTTCCAAAATCTCGCCCTCAATTT
>DATGQB010000189.1:0-11538 GCA_035304405.1 Edaphocola sp. | reverse complement strand
TACAGATTATCACTGCCGAGCAAATAAGACAAATTCCGGCCAACTCACTTAACGAGCTACTCAGCTTTGTAGCCGGTGTGGATGTGCGTCAACGCGGGCCCAATGGGAGTCAGGCCGATGTAGGTATTGATGGTGGCACTTTTGACCAAACTTTACTTCTGCTCAACGGTTTTAAAATGTCTGATGTGCAAACCGGACATAACATGATGAATATTCCGGTGCCGCTGGATGCCATTGAGCGTATCGAAGTACTCAAAGGGGCAGCAGCAAGAGCATACGGAGTGAATGCACTCATGGGTGTTATCAATATCGTTACCAAAAAAGGCTCAGAAAATGGGCTGGGCGTCAGTGCGCATGCCGGTAGCTCTTTCATGAAGGACGAAGACACAAAAAAATATTATACCAATTGGGGTGCTCAGACTGTGGCGCAATTGCAGTCAGGCAATACAGCGCATTTGCTGGCAGGTGCCCTGGATAAGGGTAATGGTTATAGATACAATACAGCGTATGAAAACAAAAGGCTTTTTTACTCAACTCAAGCCAATTTGAGTGCTAAGGCCAAACTTGAGGCTATGGCAGGAATTGCTCAAAACCAGTTTGGCGCAAATGCATTCTACGCCGCCCCCAATGATAAGGAGTCTGAAGAGGAGGTTAACAACTATCATATTGCCTTTAGAGTGCCCATTTATATCAACCGCAGCTGGTCCATTAAGCCCTCGGCAGTATACAGGAATGGATACGACCATTATGTATTCGTAAGGCAAAATCCTTCTGTTTATGAAAATAAGCATCGTACACATACTCTGGACGCCAGTATTGACAATGTCATTAATACCCGTGCGGGTACCCTCGCTATAGGTGCTAATATCAGAAGGGAGTCCATCAACAGTTCTAATCTAGGGGAGCATTTACGACTTAATTATGGTCTATCTACTGAATTTCAGTCAAGATTGTTGCGCAAACTGGATATAGTAGCCGGTGTGTACTGGAATTATAACTCGATTTATGGTTTTAATATCTATCCCGGACTAGATTTGGGTTATGCGCTTAGTCAGCATGTAAGACTGTACGGCAATGTTGGATTAGGCCAGCGTTTACCCACATTTACCGACTTGTACTATGAAGGCCCTAATAACCTAGGCAATGACCAACTGACGCCTGAGGCAATGATAAGCTATGAGCTGGGTGTGAAAATGAGAAAAAATGGCTCCTACATAAATGCATCACTGTTTTATAAAGACGGAAGGGAATTTATTGACTGGATAAGACCCGACTCTCTCAGCGCATGGATGGTAAATAACTTTACTTCGCTGCAAACTCTAGGTGTACACTTGGATGCGGGCTATACGCATTTCTGGTCTAAAGGCTCAGTGACCCTGCATACTGGTTATACTTATCTGAATCCAAAAATTGGCGCCATCCGTGACGAAAATAAATCTCACTGGCAATCTCAATATGCCGTGAATGCTTTAAGGCATCAATGGACTACCAGAATAGCTTTCAATATAGATAATGGCTGGGGTTTTAGTTTGGGCAATAGATTGGTAGAGAGACATACTGCCCATGACAGTTATAACGGCTATGCTCAACGCCACTATATGCTTACCGATGCGCAACTGAGCTACCGGCACGGCGCATGGAGCACACGCTTAATGATAACCAATCTCTTCGATATCAAATATATTGAATCAGGAGTAGTACCACTACCGGGTAGATGGTTTACCCTAGGAGCAACATTACAACTCTAAGTCCCTAACTAATACTAGTGGAGCGCCCATTGCTAAAAGCGCTCCGCTACTCCCAAACTAAACAAAGCATAATCGTAACGGACGGGATCTTCGGGGTCTAAAAGCCTAAGGGCCTCAGTAAGTTGCAAGGCTGCTGCCCAATCGTTTTGTTTACGTTGCAGTAAGCCTAGTTTCCGAGCTACATCACCCACATGGGTATCGAGCGGACATATTAGCTGTGAGGGCGCTATACTACGCCATATACCAAAATCTACGGGACTTTCTTGCCGCAACATCCAGCGGAAAAACATATTCAGCCGCTTACAGGCGGATTTCTTTTCGGGTGTGGCTATATGCTTGCGTGTGCGCTCCGGCGCATAGGGCAGCGAAAAGAAATAGTGATGAAAATGTATCAAGGCCTCCTGCACATTCATCTGCGCATTGGGAAAGAATGCCTGCTCCATACTGCTGTATTGCTGATAATGATGTTTGAAAAATGAAATAGTATACAGCAAATCTGTGGCATTAAAGGTGCGGTGCACAAATGCCAGCATGGGTTTTAAATCACGCTCCTCATGATGCAGCACAAAATCATATGGAGCCATATGCATAAGCTCCATAATACGCCGGGCACTTCTGATAATACTGCTCCTATTGCCCCATGCTAAAATTGCTGCAAAAAATGCAGCAATTTCAATATCTTGTTTCTTATTAAAGCTATGCGGGACCACGATGGGGTCGCTCTTGATGAACTCGCTCTTATGGTATTCCTCAAAGCGATGGTCCAGTATCCGCTTGATACCATTGAGCTTTTCTACCGGTATTACCAAAACAAACCTAAGAATTTCTTTTTAACTTTTACAGATTTAATCTTCTGATCAACTTTAGGACGGTCTGCATTATCGCGCTCTGCATTTATAATTTTCTCTACCACATCCATACCTTTGGTTACTTCGCCAAACACGGTATATTCTCCATCCAGAAATGGTGTACCTCCTTCGGTTTCATAAACTTTCTTTTGCGTATCAGGAATTTTCTTGCCTCTTTGCTGCTCTAGATTTGCCAATTGTTCTGCACTGTATTTTTTGCCTTGAACAATATAAAACTGGCATGAGGAACTTGCCTTTTCAGGATTATTGTCTCTGGCTGCAGCTAGTGCCCCTCTTTTGTGAAAGTATTCATAGCGAAACTCTGCAGGGATACGCTCGCCTATGTTACCGGAGCCCAAGCGCTGACCGGGCTTAGCATTTTTAGATTCAGGGTCCCCGCCTTGAATCATAAATTCAGGTATAACTCTGTGAAATAATAATCCATCATAGAAACCCTTCTTTACAAGCTCTACGAAATTATCTCTATGCAAAGGCGTTTTGTCGTACAGCATCATCTCTATACGCCCCTGTGTAGTCTCCATAACGACTTTATATTTCTGTGCAAATGCGCCCAAACCCAAGCAGGTAAATAGGCAAAGTAATAATATCTTTCTCATCATAAATTCGTTTTTCCAGAGCAAATATAAGGCATGTTATTGATTTCCTATGCAAGCCTTCATATAAATTAAATCTTTGCTCTAGCTGATTTTATTCCAAGGCATTGCGTGCTGCCCAGCGCTCTGATTGATGGCATAGTACAGCATCCGGTGCTCCGGATGTCGCAGTCCTGGATCGTTTTCCAGCAGCTCAAGCGCGGCCAGTCGAGTACTTTCTACCAAAGCGGCATCCTGCACTATGTCTGCAATTTTAAAATCCAAGGCTCCGCTCTGTCGGGTGCCGTAAATATCACCAGGGCCACGCATTTTCAGGTCTTCCTCTGCTATGATAAAGCCATCATTGGTGCTGGTCATGATACTCATCCGCTGCCTGCTTTCTTTAGATATGTCCGTTGCAGTAAGTAAAATGCAATAAGACTTCTCACTACCACGGCCCACCCTGCCTCTGAGCTGGTGTAGCTGGGACAGGCCAAAGCGCTCTGCACTTTCTATCAGCATCACGCTGGCATTCGGCACATTCACCCCAACTTCTATCACAGTAGTAGCCACCATTATATGAGCTTCTCCTTTTACGAAGCGCTGCATATTACGTTCTTTCTCTTCAGGCTCTTGCCGGCCATGCACCATGGCCACATTATACATAGGGTCGGGAAAATATGCCTTCACCTGCTCATAATTGGCAATCAAACTTTCGAAGTCAAGCTTTTCGCTTTCATCAATCAGCGGATATACAATATAGACCTGCCTCCCCAGAGCTATTTCATGCCGTATAAACTCCATGACTCTGGGTCGAAACTGCTCACTTCTATGCAAGGTTATGATAGGCTTCCTGCCGGGTGGCAATTCGTCTATTACCGACACTTCCAGATCGCCATATATAGTCATAGCGAGCGTGCGTGGTATGGGAGTGGCTGTCATTACCAAAATATGTGGTGGCAATGTATTTTTTTGCCATAGTTTGGCTCTTTGCCCCACACCAAATCTGTGCTGCTCATCTATTACCGCCAATCCCAGATTCTTAAACACCACTTTGTCCTCCAGTAAGGCATGGGTACCAATGATGATATGGATACTGCTCTCTGCCAGACCTGTAAGTATAGCCTTTCGCTCTTTTGCTTTAGAAGAGCCAGTGAGTAGCACTACATTTACATCCATATTTTTGAGCAGCTGAGAAATACCCTCATAATGCTGCTTTGCCAGAATTTCGGTGGGCGCCATCATACAGGCTTGATACCCATTGTCCAGTGCCAACAGCATGCTCAACAATGCTACAATAGTCTTGCCACTACCCACATCGCCTTGCACCAGACGATTCATCTGCTTTCCGCTAAGGGTGTCGGTTCTTATCTCCTTCACCACCCGCTTCTGGGCATTGGTGAGCGGAAAAGGCAAATGGTCTTTATAAAAAGTATTGAAATAGTTGCCCACATGATGAAAAGCAAAACCTAGCTGCCCTTGCTTGCGCAGGCCTGCTTGCTGTATTTTCAACTGTGCTATAAAGAGTTCTTCCCATTTCAAACGGGTACGAGCCGCCTCCAGAGCAGCCTGACTCACAGGAAAGTGCACCTGCTGCAAGGCGGCATAACGCCCCATGAGCTGATGCCTGCGAAGCAGATACTCCGGCAATATTTCATAAATATCCTTCTCAGCTATTTTCTCAAAAAGAGCCTGAGTAATTTTGGCAAAGCTTCTATTGTTGATTCCCTTGCTACGCAACTTTTCTGTCACACTATACAAAGGCTGCATGGTCTCAGCTTTTTTCTCAGCATTACCTTGTAGTGGCTCCAATTCTGGATGAGTAACTGTCGGGAATCCATTAAAAAAGCTCAGCTTCCCAAATACCGAATAAGGAGTATTGGGCTTTATCTGTTTCAAAATAAAATTGATGCCCTGAAACCATACCAGCTCCAGCTGCCCCGTTTGGTCGTAAAGTGTAGCAGTGAGACGCTTTTTGAAACCCGTGCCATGCTCTTGAAAATTCATGATGATGCCCCTGAGCTGTACCCATTCTTTATCTGGAGTGAGGGCGCCTATCTGCTGTACTTCTGTAGTGTCCAGATAGCGGTATGGAAAATGGTGCAAGAGGTCATTGTAGTTGGCAATACCGAGCTCCTTCGTCAATAGCGTAGCTTTGAAAGCGCCTATGCCTTTCAAAAACTCAACAGAAGTTTGCAATACAGGTTCACCAAAATTTACAGTTGCCAATGCCGCTACTATTTTACACAATTTCCGGATTCCATATAGAACCCTTTTTCTGCCTCAAAAATACATAAAAGTCCGACTAAGAGGAGCACAGGGCACTGGAGGATGTAACCGCGTAGCCATCAGAAGGCTTAGCAATACTATAATATTTATTTTTCGCGGCTCCTCTCACCGAGCCTTCCAAACCTTCAGCTCCAATGCCAAGAGCTTTGCGCTAGCGTGCCACCCAATGAGGGTCTAATGTCAGCATTTCACTTATTAGCCCAAAAGTCTTACCCAACAGATAATAATGAGGCAAATTAATCTCCTCAATGAAACCTCGTATTAAAAAGAGGCGAACAGCTCACCACCGTCCGCCTCTATTAGCTTTATTAGCTGATTTAAAGAATTATTTAGGAAGATTTACATCAGGAATTCCCATATTCCAAAGGCTAAAGGCCATAATATCTGCAACCTCTTCAATGATTTTGGCCGTAGGCTTACCAGCTCCGTGACCTGCATTCTTGTCGATGCGTATCAATGCAGGGCGATCGCAAGACTGCTTGTCTTGAAGCTCTGCTGCAAATTTGAAGGAATGGGCCGGCACTACTCTATCGTCATGGTCGGCAGTAGTAATCATAGTAGCAGGATAGCAAACGCCCTCTTTTACATTATGCAATGGCGAGTAGCGAATCAGATAATTAAAATCCTCTTCATTATCACTGCTGCCATATTCTACTACCCAACCCCAACCAACGGTAAATTTGTGATAGCGCAGCATATCCAGCACACCTACCTGTGGTATAGCCACGGCAAATAAATCGGGGCGTTGTGTCATACATGCACCTACCAACAGACCGCCATTCGAGCCTCCACGAATGGCCAATCTTGATGCACTGGTATATTTCTGCTGAATCAGATATTCTGCAGCAGCAATGAAATCGTCAAATACGGTCTGCTTGTTAGACAGCATACCCGCCTTGTGCCAGTCTTCGCCATACTCTCCACCACCACGGATATTAGCCACGCAATACACTCCTCCCGCCTCCAAAAAAGGAATATTGGCCATGCTAAAGGTAGGAGTAAGACTGATGTTAAAACCACCATAGGCATAAAGCATAGTAGGGTTGTTACCATCGAGCTTCAAGCCCTTCTTATGCACAATAAACATAGGTATCAATGTGCCGTCAGCAGATGGGTAGAATACTTGTTTGCTCTCAAACAATTCAGGGTCAAACTTAGCGCTCGACTTGCGGTACAGGCTAGACTTACCGGTTTTGATATCATATTTGTAAATGGTAGGCGGATGCACCAGATTGGTAAAAGTATAATAAAATTCTTTATCGTCTTTATACCCTCTGAAGCCTGAGGCTGTGCCTATACCCGGCAAATCAATATCATGTTCCTTCTTGCCCTTCAAATCGTATTGTACCACTTGAGTGCTCACATCTTTGAGATATTGAGCAAATAATTTACCGCCGGCAGTGCTCACTCCGTCCAGTTTCTGAGGCTGCTCAGCTATCAGTGTTTCCCAGCTATCGACGTCCGGTCTGTTTGGGTCTATCAATACTACTTTATAATTAGGAGCATCTGCATTGGTCATTACTATCAGTTTGTCACCAATATTGTCCACCACGCTTGCATTAGTGCTAAATCCAGGCACGATAGTTACAAACTCATTGGCCACTCCTTTACGCAAATCACAAACTTTTATTTCATCACCATCCGTTCCCTCAGAAATATTCAATACCAGAAAGCGTTCGTCTTCTGTAAGACCCGCCCTTACATAGCGCAATGGATGGTCGGCATCTTCATATACCAATACATCCTCGCTTTGGGGAGTGCCTATCTTATGAAAAAACACTTTTTGATATTCTGTCTTTGCAGAATACTTGGTGGCCTCATCTTTTGGGGCGCTATAGCCACTGTAGTAAAAGCCTTCATCACCCTTCCAGGAGATTCCGGTAAATTTCACATGCTCTAGTTTGTCTTTCAGCAGCTTTTTAGTGGCCACATCCATGACATAAATCTCTTGCCAGTCGCTACCAGAAGCAGAGACACTATAAGCAATATATTTCTGTTTTTTTGAGAAAGCCACCGCTTGCAATGCCACTGTGCCATCGTCAGACAGTTTATTCGGGTCTATCAGTACTTCAGCCTTACCATTGATGCCTTGCTGAATATAGAGTACTGACTGATTTTGCAGGCCGTCATTTTTATAAAATGTATAAAACTTACCATGGCGTACCGGAGCAGAATATTTCTCATAATTCCACAACTGAGTCAGTCTTCTCACAAACTCCTTTCGATAAGGAATCGTATTAAGATATTTATTGGTAAATGCGATTTGGGCATCCACCCACTTGGCTGTCTTGGCAGCAGTATCATCTTCCAGCCAGCGATAAGGGTCTGCCACTTCTACTCCAAAGTAACGATCTTTCTGACCGGTTTTCTCGGTTGGCGGATATACCAGTTTTTGTGCATTTAGGTTCATTCCTACAAGGGATATTGCGCAGGTGAATGACAAAAATAACTGCTTCATAATTTATAGTGGATTGAATGTGTCAAAAATAACGAATTGATTGTAATTAGGCGGTTAAAATCGCTTATATGGCCCTATGAACCCTTTTTATTGTGTAATTTTATACTTTAGCAATCAGTAAAAAACAGACATATCATGAAGATTAGCTTTCATGGAGCGGCCCGCACGGTAACCGGTTCTAAACATTTAATTACATTAGATAATGGGAAAAAGATATTATTAGACTGTGGTATGTTTCAAGGCATGGGACAGGCTACCTTACAACTCAATACGAATTTCGGTTTTAAGCCAAAAGATATTGACTATGTGGTACTTTCTCATGCACATATCGACCATGTAGGATTACTACCCAAACTAGTTATGGAAGGCTTCAGAGGCACTGTATTTTGCACCTCTGCTTCAAAAGCACTTGCAGAGCTGCTCCTCGCCGACTCAGGCAGAATTCAGGAAAGTGAGGCCAATTTTATCAACAAAAGAAGAAGAAAACAAAAAAGAGAGTTGGTAGAACCGCTCTATACTGAGGACGATGTAAAGCCTGCGATAGAGAGAATGAAAGTAGTGCCGCTAAACAAATGGTACAGCATTGACAAGCATATCAAACTGATGCATACCGAAGCCGGGCATATCATTGGCAGCACATGTGTGCATCTGGAACTCACAGAAGGCGATAAAGTTATCCGCCTGAGCTTCAGCGGCGATGTGGGCCGTTATGATGATGCGATATTACAACCTCCGGCTGCCTTTCCTCAGGCCGATATTATTCTCATGGAAAGTACATATGGCAACAGGGAGCATAATAAGGTAGAACCCTATATAGACCGATTTCTGAGAACAATTGTAGAAACCTGTTTAATCAAGAAAGGCAAACTCATCATACCTTCATTCAGTGTGGGGCGCACACAGGAGCTACTGTATACTTTAAACACGCTGCATTTGCAGAAGAGATTGCCCCCCATCCCGTATTATGTAGACAGCCCTCTATCGGTAGAAGCTACGGAAATGATTAAACAGTTCCCGGGACTTTTTAACCAAACAGTACAAGAAGTACTGGAGCATGACGACGATCCTTTTGATTTTCCCGGACTTACCATGATTAAAGATGTGGACGCCTCCAAACTGCTCAACTTCCGCAATGAACCTATGGTAATCATTTCATCTTCAGGTATGGCAGAGGCAGGACGCATCAAACATCATATTTCCAACAATATTGAAAACTCCAAAAACACTATACTCATAGTAGGGTACTGTGAACCCAACTCTTTGGGTGGCAAGCTTAAAGCCGGACACAAGGAGGTGAAAATCTTCGGTGTGGAACATCAGGTAAATGCCGATGTGCAGATAATAGAAAGTATGAGCGCTCACGGCGACTACCACGACTTATTACGCTGGATATCTTGTCAGGACCCCCAACAAGTAAAACAAGTATTCCTAGTTCATGGCGATTATGAAGCGCAAAATGCTTTCAGAGAAAAGCTAATGGCAAAAGGTTTTGAGCATGTTCAGATTCCGGATTTGCACTCCGAATATGAGGTTTAGCCTGCACATGCTTAAAGAATACAGCCATAAGAATACAGCCATTTGCTTGCGCAAATGGCTGTATTCTTTATAAAACTATATCTTGAAGTATCTCACTCTTTTCGGGATAATCTGTTGTATAATGCAGTCCCCGGCTTTCTTGTCTAAACTGAGCACTCTTCACAATCAGATAGCCCACTGTTATCAGATTGCGCAATTCGCAAAGCTGAGGCGACAAGGTAGTCTCGTTATAAAGTTGCTCGGTTTCTTCGTGCAGTAAATCCAGACGGCGCATCGCCCTTGCAAGACGCACATCATTACGCACTATACCCACATAATCACTCATCACCGATTCTAATTCCTTACGACTCTGAGTGATTAAAATCATTTCTCGCGGCGCCATAGTGCCCTCCGCATTCCATGCCGGAATGCCCTCCTGAAACTGCACATTGGGATACATTGCAATAGCCTTTTTTGCACTCCTGTTACCAAATACAGCCGCCTCTAACAGGGAGTTACTTGCCAGGCGATTAGCTCCATGCAGTCCAGTGCTGGCGCATTCCCCGCAAGCGAAAAGGTTACGGATAGAGGTTTCTCCATCCAGATTCACCCTGATACCGCCACAGGTATAGTGAGCCGCGGGTGCCACCGGTATAAGCTGTGTAAATACATCCACGCCGATAGAAAGGCATTTCTCATAAATATTCGGGAAGTGCTTGACAAACTTCTCTCTATCCATATGCCGGCAGTCCAGATACACATTAGGCGTACCCGATATTTTCATTTCGTTGTCTATGGCTCTTGCTACGATATCACGAGGTGCCAAATCACGCCGCTCATCGTACTTGTGCATAAATGGCTCCCCGTTGGCATCACACAAAATACCACCATCACCGCGCACGGCTTCTGTAATTAAAAAAGAGGGGCTCACTCCGGGTTCGTACAAAGCCGTGGGATGAAACTGAATAAACTCCATGTTCTGAATACGCCCCTTGGCTCTATACACCATTGCTATACCATCACCAGTGGCAATAACCGGATTGGTAGTACTGCGATATACCTGGCCGGCGCCACCTGTGGCCAGCAGCGTTACCTTGGAGAGGATAGTATCTATCTGATTGGTCTCCATATTCAAGGCATAAACTCCGTAGCATTCTATGTCTGGAGTAGATTTGGTAACCAACTTGCCCAAATGATGCTGGGTGATGATATCTACTACAAAGTATTTTTTGTAAAAATGAATATTGGGCATAGACTTTGCCTTGGCTAGCAAAGCTCGTTCTATTTCCCAACCGGTAACATCCTTATGGTGCAAAATACGGAATTCGGAATGCCCGCCCTCCTTACCTCTTGCGTAATCTCCGGAGGCTTCCCTATCAAAATTGGTGCCCCACGCTATCATTTCCTCCACAGCTGCAGGTCCTTCTTTAATGACTACTTCTACAGCATCATAATTGCAAAGGCCATCACCGGCAATAAGGGTATCGGAAATATGCTTGTCAAAACTATCGCCCTGAGCATTCACGACAGCGATGCCACCCTGAGCGTATTTGGTGTTGGTTTCGTTTTCTTCCCATGCCTTGGTCAGCACAGTAATGTTAGCAGTAGGAAATTGTTCAGCAATTTTTACGGCAAATGTTAAACCGGCAATACCACTTCCTACTACCAAAAAGTCTGTTTTCATAATTGTACATTTACAAGCAGCTAAATTACACTTTATTGCCATACAAGGCACTAAAATACCCCAAGATTAACAGAGCAATTAATACCCCTACTACAGGAACCTCAAGGTAGCGATAACCTGCACAGCAACAGAAGATTCTGCATCTGAATAGAATGCAAAATCCGCAGTTTGACCCGAGCAATAACACTAAATAATCCGAAGGGGGAGGACAAAGCGGCAAGAAAGCTAACTTAAGCCCTTGCATCCCAACCAATCATGCCACAATAATCCCAGATTACGCATTAGACTCTTTATATAAAATTATTCTTGCTTCTAATCCACTTCAATAGCTCAAAAACCATAATTTATTATGCTTTTTTCACTATTTTGTGGATTATTTGCCATAATAATTTTCTTTTAAATT
>DATGQB010000188.1:0-7254 GCA_035304405.1 Edaphocola sp. | reverse complement strand
GAAAGTCATGCTGTGCTAGAAGCTATCGCAAATCGCTTACAAGCTTGTGGATTGCGATTGAGCCAAGAGAAAACTAAGATTACGTATTGTCAAGATTATCGTAGGCAAAAGCGCAAAGATTATCCCAAGAGTTTTGACTTTCTGGGTTATACGTTCAAGCCTATGAGCAAGAAAAGTCAGCGTAATAGCGGTGTATTCTTAGGGTTTGATTGTGAAATGAGTCGTAAGTCACGCAATAGAATCGTAGCGGGCTGGCGACAACTCGGTTTTCATCGTAAGAGCCATACCACGCTTCAAAACTTAGCACAACAATTGAATGCTCAAAGTAGAGGATTAATCCGCTATTTTGGTGTACATAGTCGTTGGCGGTTGAGGGGGTTGTTTCGGCATTTGGATTATCGATTGGCTAAATGGGTAAAGGGAAAATATAAGAGCCTTATGAGCTATCAGAAAGCTTATAACTACTTGCGTAAAATACAAAACAGCTATCCGAACTTATTCTACCATTGGAGTATAATAGGTTTAGGATAGCTGTGGGTATATGATAATATATATTTATGTATATCAGAAAGATGGATGTATCAAGAGCCGTATGAAGGGAGACTTTCACGTACGGTTCTGTGAGAAGCTTGGGCTGCAATGCCCTTGCTTACTCGACCGCCTGTTGTGTACTGTGGTTTTGTCTTTCGTCATCGTTGCCATCCTTCAATTATATAATTTTTTTCGGTAAGTTTTCTCTCTTGTCCTTTGTCGGGTTGATACCATACTTCAAATCTTGCGGCATAAGGTTTCCCCCAATCCCCTTCGTAAATTGTAAAATGTTCACTTGTCTCGAATTTCTTCAACTCTTTGTTCGTGTTACCAACTCTAATAGAACTTCTCTTAGTCAATCTATTTTCAGAAAGTCTGTCATTTTTTGTTATTTCATAAACTTTCAAGAATACAGTTCCGCTGTCAATCTTACTTAGCCATATTTCATATTCATAGAGTCCTGGTTGAAATGAGCGATAGAGTTCAAAGTCATACAACTGTGGTTCGTCTGATAGTGTATCTGTCTCTTTCTCTATGTTATAGTATCCATCACCGTCTCCTTTTGGCTCAAAAATTTCAATATTGTCTGGAATTTTCAAATTGTCTGCATACCTGTCAGGCATTGATTGAATTAGCCAAAATTGAGCAATTGCTAAAATAAAAAAAACAAATACTCCAAGTCCGAAGGTCAAAATTGTCAAAGAAGCAAAAAGCCAATTTCTTTTTGTCAATTGATATACTGTCGAAATTAACAATCCTAAAAGTCCAAGTGCAAAGAGGTAAAATGAATAATCTATAAGTCTATGGTTTTGGATTATTTCACTTATTACAAAGATCAAAGACGTCAACCCGAAAAAAATCAAAGGTCGCCACCATTTGTCAAAAAAGTATTTTAAAATTTTTGTCATACTTTCTGTTAGTTAGTGATCGTTCTTACCATAGCACACAACTCCCAAATATACGCAACGCTAATATTATTTGCAAGTTTAATGAGTATTTTTCTATAGCGGGGTTAAGTTGCTGCCTGTCAGATACATGTATATAATATCTGGTTTTGCGCAATTTGTATTGTTGAGAGGGTATTTTGATGAGTGTCTATTCTAAATGCGCAATAGGATGTATAATATTTTATACAGCTATTTATGCTGTCAATGCTATAAAATTAGTTTTAAAAGAGTGGGACAAGCATGGTGATATGGATCCTTGCCTGCTTTCGCGTGAAGGACAGTAGTGGAAAGCCCACAGCAGCCGGTAGGCTGCGAGGACTTGGAACGAATGGCCTGACCCGCCGCCTTTGAATGGGCCAAGGCTTGGCGGTGTTGATAATTGATTACCTGTTGGTTGGTCATAGCCGTGTAGCCGCGGCGGGGCACGCCCAAATGATAAATAGTGGTAATGTTTTATGCATTATGGCTTTTCGCACCGAAGTTCCCCCATTTGGGGGGATGTATTTTTATATAAGTTCATTTAGATTTGTTGTTTAAATTGGTGGACTATGCAACTGATTATTAAAGACCTCAACAAAGTGTATCCGAATGGTGTGAAAGCACTGAATAATATAAATCTGACTATAGAAAAGGGTTTGTTTGGCCTGCTGGGACCCAATGGTGCAGGTAAATCTTCGCTGATGCGTACTATTGCTGCCCTGCAAGACCCGGACTCGGGCTCCATTAAGCTGGGAGATATTGATGTGATCCACGATAAAACGGCTTTGCGTAAGGTGCTGGGTTACCTGCCTCAGGATTTTGGCTTTTATCCCAAGGTGACGGCACTGGAACTTCTGAATCATTTTGCAGTGCTAAAGGGTATCTCCAACAAAGCAGAAAGGAGAGAGCTGGTTGCGGCACTGTTACAGCAAACCAACCTTTATGAGGCGCGCAACCGCTATGTAAGTGATTACTCAGGGGGTATGCGGCAGCGCTTTGGCATAGCTCAGGCGCTGATAGGCAATCCCAAACTGGTAATAGTGGATGAGCCTACTGCCGGACTGGACCCTATGGAGCGCAATCGCTTTCAGAATTTGCTGAGCGAGATAGCCACCAATACCATCGTCATTCTTTCTACTCATATTGTAGATGATGTGAAGAATCTTTGTAGAAAGATGGTAATAATGAATCAGGGCACTATTTTGTATGAGGGTAATCCCAAAGATGCTGTGGAAGCTGTGCGTGGCAAAATATGGCAAAAGGAGATAGACACGCATAGCCTGGGCGCTTACAGGGCCAAGTATAATGCTATATCTTCCTCAATGGTAAATGGGGCTTTGGAGCTGAGGGTGTATAGCGAAGAGCAGCCTGATGAGGGTTTTGTGCGCTCTGATGTGAGTCTGGAGGATGTGTATTTTTCTACTATTGTCAACAATTTGCGTAAAAAATAGGGTATATGTTTGGTGCAATATTTTCGTTTGAGTTAAAGCAGAGTTTGAAGCGACCGAGCACGTACATCTTTTTTGGCTTGTACTTTCTCTTCAGCATGCTCATAGGACTGGTGTCATCCGGATTCTTAAATACGACCCAGGCCGATACCAATACCGTGCTCAATTCTGCTTATGCCATAGCCAATTTGCTGGTAGGCTTGAATGGTAATATTCTGGGTATGCTCAATAGTGTGGTGCTGGTAAGCTTGATGGCATCGGCCATACAGAAAGATTATGAGCATAATATGCATCCTTTCTTTTTTACCAAACCTATTGCTAAAGCATCTTATTTTTTCGGGCGCTTTGCTGCGGCTTTTCTGCTGGGTGTGATGGTGATGTCGGGCATGCTGCTGGGCTACGCATTGGGCTTGCTGCCGGGCATAGGCACTAGCCTGTTGGGCCCCTGGCGGTGGAGTAGTTTTTTGCAGCCCTTTTTTATCTTTTTGCTCCCCAATGTGTTTATACTTGGTATACTGTTTTTTTCCCTTACTACATTTACCCGGAGTACGCTGGCCGCCTATATGACCTGTATCATTATGCTCATAGGTCGTTTTGTGGCGGAGCAGCTGGGGCAGAATATGGATTATGCCTATATAGCAGCATTGTTAGAGCCTTTTGGTAGCAATGCCTATATGCATGTGACCCGCTACTGGACGGCAGCGGAGCAAAACAGTCTGCCCTTGCCACTGGATGGTGTGCTGCTCTACAACCGACTATTGTGGATAGGTATTGCGTTACTGGTAATGCTGCTGAGCTATAATCGCTTTTCATTTGCGCAGTTTGCCCGCCCTTTCAGATTGTTTAAGAGGGAACCCTCTGCATCAGCGGCTGCAGAAGATGTGCATGTGCCTATCAGCACTGTGCTTAGCGGCAGGCAGCTGTATGGCAGGGGCTTTGCATGGCGACAGCTACGCTATCTGGCAGCTTTTGAGTTTAAGCGCATTGTCCAGAGTACTTTTTACATTATCTGTTGTGCCTTGGCGGTAGTGATGATAGGAGTGGTGTATTACTATCGTGGGCAGATATATGACACACAGATGCAACCGCTCACGCAAACGGTGGTATCCATGGTGCAGGTATACTCTGTACTGGCCAGTATATTTGTAATCTTTTACGCCGGCACGCTGGTGTTTCGTGAGCGTGATTATAAGGTAGATGAGTTGATACATGCCACACCGGTGAGCAACTGGGTCTTGTATTGTTCCAAATATCTGGGCCTACTCGGGGCTATAGGCCTTATGCAGCTTATCGCTATATTGGTAGGGGTTACGATACAGTTTTCCGAATCGTATTTTGCCATCGATTGGATGCAGTATCTGGTACGGGTACTGCTGCTGGGCATGCTTTCCTATGCGATTACTATCGGTATATGCATGGCCTTGCAGGTCTTCGCTTCTAATAAGTATATCGGTTTTTTCTTATCGCTGATACCCTTGATGATTTGGGGCATAGTGGTTTCTTTGCTGGAATGGGACAATAAACTCTATATTTTTGATTCCGACGGACCAAAACTACCATACTCAAGCCTAAACGGTTTGGGCCCTATGGGGCCTTATCTGCTGTATCGCATTTATTGGCTTAGTTTTGTTCTGTTCCTGGGCATGTTGTCGCTTTTCTTTTTTGCCAGAGGCAAGGAGCGTCATTTGCTATCTCGTTTCCGTTTCTCTCGCAAGGAGGTCAATGGCAAGATGAAAGTGGCCACTGTGGCCTTATTGGCAGTGTTTCTGTTGAGTGGTGGCTATATTTACTATAATACTCATGTGCTGAATGAGTATCGCAGCAGTAAGCAGATGGTACAGCTCGCTGTTGATTACGAAAAGCAGTACAAGCAGTATGCCGCATTGCCTATGCCAAGAATAGTGGAGAGCAATCTGCATGTAGATATCTATCCGGAGCGTGGCGCGCTGGCTGTGAGGGGCTTCTACTGGCTGAAAAACAAGCATCAGCGCAGCATCGACACTGTTTATCTTAATCTGTTTGACGAAAAGTCTCATTTTTATTACGATGAACTGCGTTTTGCCCAGCCGGCTCAGTTGCTTGTGGATGATAAAGTTATGGGCATTGCTATATACAGGCTGGAGCAGCCATTGGCTCCGGGCGATTCGATTCAAATGCATTTTAGTTTTAGGTACGAGCCTAAGGGATTTGACAATTCAGGTTCGCTGCCTAGTATGGTGGTAGCTAATGGTTCATTTTTCAGCAACGCGATTATGCCTGGCCTAGGCTATGCTGAGGCTGCAGAGCTGAGTTCAAATATGGAGCGCAAAAAGCATGGACTGCCCGAGAAGCAGCGTATGCGGGCTATAGATGATAGTGCGGCCTACAGCAATACATATATTGCTCGTGATGCAGATTGGATTCGCTTTGAAGCAGTGGTAAGTACCTCTGCAGACCAAATTGCCATTGCACCGGGTTATTTAGAGCGGGAGTGGACAGAGTCGGGTAGGCGCTATTTCCATTATAAGATGGATAATCCTATTCTTAATTTTTATGCCTTCCAGTCTGCCCGATATGCTGTGCGGAGAGATAAATGGAAGGACGTAAATCTTGAGATTTATTACCATAGTGCACATGATTGGAATATAGATAATATGATGCAGGCCATGAAGCAGTCGCTGGCCTATTGTTCAGAGCATTTTTCGCCCTATCAGTTCCGCCAGCTGCGCATTGTGGAGTTTCCGGCCTTTGCTTCATACGCCCAGTCTTTTGCCAATACCATTCCATTTTCCGAAGATATAGGCTTCACCTATAAAGTAGATACTGCCAATCATGCGCAGATAGATATGCCCTTTTATGTGACGGCCCATGAGGTGGCGCATCAATGGTGGGCGCATCAGGTGATTGGAGCGGATGTGCAGGGGGCCACGGTGATGTC
Source organism: Edaphocola sp. (assembly GCA_035304405.1). Classification (GTDB taxonomy): domain Bacteria; phylum Bacteroidota; class Bacteroidia; order Chitinophagales; family Chitinophagaceae; genus Edaphocola. The sequence continues at coordinate 1,432 of DATGQB010000188.1, read as the reverse complement.
TGAGACCATGGCACAGTATGCCGCGCTGATGGTTATGGAGCGCAGGTATGGTAAAGACAATATGAAAAAGTTTTTGAAGCATGAGATGGACAATTATCTGCGTTCACGCACCTTTGAGGGTAGGGCAGAGCGTCCGCTTATGCTGGTAGAGCAGCAGTCGTATATCTACTATCAGAAGGGCTCGGTGATAATGTATGCCCTTAAAGATTACCTGGGCGAGGATACCCTCAATGCTGCATTGCAGCGCTATATACAGCAAGTGGCATTTCAGGAGCCTCCATACACCACGGCCCGGGAGTTTGTGGCCTTTATTCGTGAGGCTACTCCGGACAGTCTTAAGTATATCATCAGTGATTTTTTTGAGCATATCACCATTTATGAAAACTATGTAAAGCGTCTGAATTACAGTAAGATGGATGATGGTAGATATAAAGTGAGTCTCACTGTGGGCTCAGTGAAGTTTAGGGTAGATAGTGCGGGTAATAATCAAAAAGTGCCGGTAAATGACTATATCGACATAGCTGTTTTTGGCAAGAAGAAGGCTGGTGATGACGCCTATAATCCACTGGTCTTTCAGCGAGTGAAGATGGATGCTCCTGAGAAGAGTTTTGAGTTTATTGTTTCAGAATTGCCAGAGTCTGCGGGTATCGACCCTTACAATAAGCTTATAGACCGCACGCCCGACAATAATCTGTGCAAATTTGGCGTCGTGCCGCGCATACCGTCTTTGTCAACAGAAGACCAAAAAATCTATAGCATCAAGGTTGAGGCCGATTAGCTGCAATTGTTAGTTCTGTTGTTTTATGCAATTGTTAGTTCTGTTGTTTTAATTTTGGGCGTGCCCCGCCGCTCTCCGCTTAGCTTTTACTTGCAATACACAAGTTTCAGGCAGGTCCGGAAGTCAAGCATTTACGGGCGGCGGGTCGGGCCATCCACTGCAAGTCCTCGCAGCGCAGCCTTAAAACTTATGGTTTCGGTGTGCTGCATGCTAGCCTAGCACAGGCTAGAAACAGGTCAAAAACAATGTCTGCGCTGCTGCGGGCTTTCCTTTGCTGCCCCTCACGCTTCTCATCTTCTCCCGAACTTTGCGTTCTTTGCGTGATAAAAATTCTCTGCGCCCTTTGCGAGCAAGTAAAAGTTATTCATAGAGGGGAATATAGTTCTGCGTTTTTTCGTGAAAAGGCTTTCTCCTCGCAAATTTCGCAAAGTGTCAAAATGTAATTCCTCCCTTTTGCGCCCTTTGCTGAAATAAATCTTTGCGTTCTTTGCGTGAAAGAAACCGCTGCGTTCTTTGCGTGAAAGAAAAAGATATTCGTAGAAGGAAATATAGCACTGAATACTTTGCGTTCTTTGCGTGATAAAAATTCTCTGCGCCCTTTGCGAGCAAGTAAAAGTTATTCATAGAGGGGAATATAGTTCTGCGTTTTTTCGT